>JBJOOT010000080.1:0-14584 GCA_046051185.1 Pseudomonadota bacterium
ATTTGTCAGCGCTATCGACGACACCATCTTTGTCGGTGTCGAGTTCACAGCCGGTAGCATCAACCTTAATGCCTTCAGCGGTGGTTGGGCATTTGTCAGTACTATCGACGACACCATCTTTGTCCATGTCGAGTTCGCAGCCGGTGGCATCCACTTTAATGCCCTCAGCAGTGGTTGGGCATTTATCGGCACTATCGACAACGCCATCCTTGTCCGTGTCGAGTTCGCAGCCTGTGACATCAACTTTAATGCCTTCAGTCGTGGCTGGACATTTATCGGCGCTATCGACCACACCATCCTTGTCCGTGTCGAGTTCGCAACCGGTGGCATCGACCTTAATGCCTTCAGCGGTGGTTGGGCATTTGTCAGTGCTATCGACGACACCATCTTTATCCGTATCTGGTTCACAGCCAGTGGCATCAACGGTCGTGCCAGCGGGGGTATTGGGGCATTTATCGGCGCTATAAACAACGCCATCTTTATCCGCATCTAATTCGCAGCCAGTGGCATCGACGGTTATACCGGCTGGGGTATTTGCGCATTGGTCAGCGCTATCTTTGACCCCATCTTTATCGGCATCTAATTCACAACCGCTAGCATCAACCACACTATCGGGCTTGCTTGTTGGACATTGGTCAAGGCTGTCTTTGACCCCATCCTTATCCGAGTCAAGTTCGCAACCTGTGAAGTCTACTTTAATACCTGCGGCAGTCTCTGGGCAAAGATCTGTTTGATCTAAGACCCCATCGGTGTCGGAGTCCTTTTTAGCAGCTTCTAAAGCACCAGCGAGTTGTTGTTTTTCTGTTTCTAGGGAACTGTAATCGGTATTGAGTAAACTCAGTTGTTTAGCAATTTCAGGAATAGTAGCGACTTGCTGATTTAAAGCACTAACCTGTTGCTCCATCGCTTGAGTATTCACCTTACAGGTATCTAATTCGGCGAGTTGCTTCTGACTGGTCGCTAACTGAGAGCTAAGCTCCGTTTGTTTCGCATTTGATACTTCTAATTGAGTAGTCAGTTCAGCTTGTTTGGCATTTGAGGCTTCTAGTTGGGTAGTTAATTCAGTTTGTTCAGTCGTAGAACTGGTTAATTGCTGAGTTAGCTCCGCTTGCTTGGCATTTGAAGCGTCTAACTGGGTGCTGAGTTCGGCTTGCTTAGTATTTGAGGCTTCTAGCTGGGTACTGAGTTCAGCTTGTTTGGCATTGGCTGCCTCTAACTGACTCGTAAGTTCGGTTTGTTTGGCGGTTGCCGCTTCTAATTGTGCCGAGAGTTCGGCTTGCTTAGCCTGTGCAAGTTCGATTTGGCTGGTCAATTCAGTTTGCTTCTCATTAGAATCCTCTAGCTGAGTAGCAAGATCTGTTTGTTGATCGTTGGCAGCTGCTAGTTGTTGGGCGAGTTCAGTTCGCTTGGCTTCACTGGCAGTTAATTTGTCTTCTAATTGAACTCGATCCTCTTCATTATCAATTAACTGAAAGCGCATATTATCCATCGCTTCAGTACGCTCAGCTATTTCCTGTTTGAGCTTTTCTTGTTGAGCATTTTGTTCAGCAAGCTGTTGTTCGAGTTCTGGATTTGGCTGGAGAGACTCCATCAAGGGTTGTGGCATCACTTGGTCAGCCGAATAGGGCATCGGCATCATGGGTAGTGGTTGAATCGCTTGGCCGGGGATCGCCGAGACTAACATCGGCGGTGCTAACATTAAGGAACTGGGTATACAGTACATGCTGTTGGGCATGGGATAAGCGGGATTAGGCATCGCCAATTCACCCGTATAACCCATTAAATCGGAGTTCGCTTGCGGATTAAAATCATTCAAGGGAGCTAGAGCAGGCGCATTATTATAATTAGCTGGAGCAGGGGCAGTCATCACGCTGGCACTAGAGCTGTTATAAATAGTTGGGTTGGTGCTAGGTGGGGCAGCTGTTTGCGTTTCCGCAAGCACATTCGCCGATATCAGGGTTGTTAGGATCAAACCCGTCGGTAATTTCTGCATGCTATAGTCCTCAGTTCCAAGTTTAAGTGTATTTAAGCCAAGTGAAGCGTATGAATCTCACTTGCCGCCTAAAGATAGATCACGTCGTGCGGCAGAAATCGTAATGGTGAAGCCTGCAATCACATCTAAGAATGACATCGCCGCTAAAATTAAAAATACTGAATTCCCACCCCAAGGATAGATTAACCATCCTACTAAATAGCCAATCAGCACGAAAGTGGAGAAAAGATGGTCAAATATAGTGACTTCTGAAGTGCGAGTCGATTTAAACAGTTCAATATAGAGTATAAATATCCCAACAAGCACCAAAACATCTCCCCAAGTCGGCTTCCAAACCATTTTAGAAGGTAGGCGTATGGTGAACAGTACATCATTCAGATGCCAAGGAAAAAAATTAATTTTGACACAAAACCAATAAATCAGCAGCAAAACTCCAAACAAGGGAATGAATTGCAATATACGAATCATAAGCTCGCTTCCTTTGGGGTTGCTAGATAAGAAGTTATTTCTAAAACTCCTCACTACAGACTTGTGGTCAGTTGACACTCCTCTTCAGCTGGGTAGCTGTTTGGCAAGCCCGAGAAGATTTAATGCTAGCACTATACTGTCGAGTACACACACCATCAGTCAGGTTACTGCTGGGCTTTATCTGGCTCTGTGTGTTTTTTAGGCGTTTATTGACGTTTGTCGGCTGAATATGAGCCTTCACAGTAAGCTAGCCTATATTTATTCTATAACAGTTCTTTTTTCTAAGCGCGCCGAAAATAATAATAAAGAGAGAGTGGCTATGAACTACATTAAGGAAGCAGGGGCTTCCCTTCAGTGGATTTTACTTCCTGTTTTATTGTCATCTGCCAGTGTTTTGGCAGCAGATCAAAATCCCATGTTCAATGCTGATGAGTCTTGCCTTGAATGTCCTATTCCCACCGATCTACCTCTGCAAGCGATGGAGACGACACCGCCAGTAGATCCGAATATGGAGGGCGCTGCGGCGGCTCAGGCGAAGGCATTGGCAGCAGACAGCGATGGTTTTCTTGAAGATGCACAAGAAACAAGCAGTACGAGTATGAGTTATGTGGGGGGCAATACACGTATTGGGGTTGGTTTAGATACCGAGTTTAAAGGACGGGCGGATATTAGTCATATCTTTACGGATACGCAAAATAGCGCTACGAGTGGCCAAGCTTGGCTAGGTATTAATCCTGCTGCAAAAAAAGCCAAAACAGCGGCGGAGCAAGATGAAGAAATTCTGACAGGTGCGGGTGTCAACTTAAATCATCACTGGGTTCGAACCGATGCGACCGGTCAGCCCGTGGGGGTGAGTAAGGTTTTTGGGGCGTATGATCAAAATGAAGTCAAAGATAAAAAGATTAGTTTAGGTTATGGGCAAGAAACTGAGGACATGTTTTGGTCTGGACATGTGAGTAAAGGTTTATCGGATCAACGAGTTGCTGGTAAAACGGCCTCTGGTCAGACTATTTATGAGCAAGCTTATGATTATGGGGTCGGTGGTCGGATTGGCAGCTTTGTAGATGAGCAGTTGATGCGGGTACAAGGTGGCTTAGATTACGAATGGGGTAAAGAAAAGGCGGTAGGCGAAAAAACGGCGGCACAGTTAACTGTGACCGGTGGGGTTGAAAAGTTCTTCTTTGATTCGCCGCATAGCGTGGGCGCGAATATAGAGTTGGTCAAAGAGCAAGGGGGGTATGTTAATGATGAACATAAAGCAGAGGTACGGGGCAATATAAACTATCGCTATGAGTTTGGCGGTGAAGGCGTTTTCCAAGCAGATCAGAAGTATCGACGAGTACGGGTAGAGATTCCGGGTAAGACGATTGTTACCAAAAAAGCCCCCAAGGTAGAACGCAAATTAGTAAAACACACGATGGAACTAGAGTCGGATACCTTCTTTGAAGTCGATAAATATCATTTAACGCCTGAAGCACAACAGCGCTTGTCTTCCGTAATGGCAAGGATTCGTGATTCCGGCCATGAGGGGAATATTCGTATTACGGGTAATACCTGTGATAAAGGTAGTACCGAACATAACCAAGTGCTTTCAGAGAATCGAGCCAATGCAGTGCGTAATTTTATGATTCAGCATGGCTTTGCTGAGCAGGAATTATTAGCCCGTGGTTTAGGTGAATTACATCCTAAATATCCGAATAATCCAGCAACCGCGCATAAGAATCGGCGTGTCGATATTGAATATGTAACTTACGAAACTAAATACCAAGATCAAACCGTTCAGCCGGGGCAGGAAATACGCACTCAAACTGAGCCTCAAGTAGTCTGGCGTAAAGAACTAATTCAATCCGCACCGACTTGGGTTGCCCAAGCTTTACACAATACGATTCAATATAAACAAACCATTGATACTTATCGTAGTTTAGGGGCAGCAGGGAATACAGGGACGCCCCCCAGCAATACCGTTCCGGTTGCAACGGATGACACTACGACGACCGTGGCAGATTCTAAAGTTATTATTGATGTATTAGCGAATGATACCGATGCCAATAACGATACGTTAACCATTAGTGCTTATGACTCAAGCAGTGCGCAAGGTGGGAGCGTTAACGCGGTAGATGGTAAATTATCTTATATCCCCAAGGCAGGTTTTACAGGTACAGATAGCTTCAATTATACCATTTCGGATGGACGAGGCGGCACAGCGAGAGCGAAAGTGACCATCACGGTGAATGCGAATAATACCGGAGTCAATCAAAAACCGATTGCGGCAGCCGATTATGCAAGTATTGCTATGGATGCTAAGGCAACGATTAGCGTGCTAGCCAATGATACGGATGCCGATGGTGATAATTTAACTATCACCCGTTTTGACGAGACGAGTGTCAAAGGGGGAGCAATCCAGTTAGTCGATGGCAAATTATCTTATGTGCCAGCGGCGGGTTTCAATGGCGTGGATACTTTCCAATATACCATTGCTGATGGTCGCGGGGGGACAGCCGTCGGTACAGTAACCGTCACTGTTGGGGAGGATACTAGCCATCCATTCGTTCCAGATGATGATAGCTATAAACTAACCCCGGCCGATTTAGATAGCCAAGGTGAGGCGAGTTTGGATGTCTTAACAGGGGATCAATACCCCGCGACAGTGAGTATTCGTATTGTCACACAGCCTAGTCTTGGCACGATTAGCTCAATGGGAGCCGATAATACAGTGACCGGTTCGCAGGTTAAGTATAAGCCTAATGCGATGGGGTCGGGTAAAATGGATAGTTTTACTTATGTGCTAGTGGATAATACAGGCAGAGTTAGTGCTCCTGCGACGGTAACTATTACCATGTCTACCGATACTAGTAGCAATCTTGATGCTATAGATGATGGCGCAGAGGGTAAAGACGCGCTTTATAATTTTACTAGCGCTGAGTTTTCAGCTGTAAATATTAAATCGCGTACTTTGACAGTATTAGCAAACGATCTTGGCTCAGGTTTAAAAATTATTGCAGTGACTAAGCCGCAATATGGTACAGCGAAAATTAGTGCGGATGGCCAATCCATTATTTATACACCAACTCATGGTTATTGTGAGGATCACGCCTTTACCTATACTGTGCGTGATGCGTCTGGCAAGGAAGATACAGCGACTGTCTATATCAATATTGATTAAAGATGGGCTTGCTGCATAATCAGCTCTCTAGTCGGCAATAGCCTTTGGGTTATTGCCGCTTTGAGTTTGAGTACAGATGCAACTCAAGCTTAGATCTTAAGGTCATAGTCAGGGCAGTTGGCATATAGGAATCATTAAGTGATTGGGACACAAAGCGCTCCAATAAAGCGCCCAAGGCGTTGGGTAAAATGGGGGATTGAGCTGGCTATCGTTGTTGCACTGATTTTTGGTGTGCGTGCTTGGCAACAGCGTACTCTGATTGTAGGTGAAGCTCCGGTTTTTAATGAGATTGGTCTAAAGGGTGAGGAAGTCGCACTGATCGACTATCGTGGTAAGCCGTTGCTGTTACATTTTTGGGCGTCGTGGTGTCCGATGTGTGAAATCGAGCAGGGCAGCATTAATGCGATAGTTGAGCAAGGCTGGCCGATGGTGACAGTTGCGTATTCTTCCGGTGAGGCTGAAGAAGTTAAGCGTTATATGGAGCGTAAAGGCATCAGTAATTGGGTTACGATTGTGGATAATGATGGTGAATTAGCTCGTCAATATGGCGTGATTGGTGTACCGACCAGTTATATTTTAGATAATGAAGGCTCTATCCGTTTTCGTGAGGTAGGACCAAGTACTAGTTGGGGTTTACGGCTGCGTTTATGGTGGGCTGATCAATTCAGTTAAGCGAAAACAAACACCTAGCTAAAAACCTGTGACTAGTCGCCAAAGCATAATGAGGCCTAATAAGCTGACCATCACTCCAGCCCCGAGACGAATAGCCGGTCGACGACTAAATTGAGTGAGCTGGTTTGCGGCCGTTCCCATTAATAATAAATTAGGTAAAGTGCCAATCCCAAAGGCCAGCATGAGTAATAAACCCCGCCCCGCACTGCCTGCGGATAAGCTCCAAATCAAGACGCTGTACACCATACCACAAGGTAACCAACCCCAAATCATCCCAAACGGCAGCGCTTGCCAAGGTGTCTGAATCGGGATAAAGCGCCGACTTAATGGTTCTAATTTGCGCCAAAACACTGAGCCGATCCGTTCTAATCGAGCTACACCTTGCCAAAGACCTGCTAAATACAAACCTAAGGCCAACATAAAGAGTGCAGCAAATAGCGAAAGTATTTGTTGGGCAAGCTGCAAACTAGTCAAAGATAAAAAGCTAGCACCTAAACCACCTGCTAATGCCCCCGCTAAAGCATAACTACTGATTCTGCCTAAATTGTAAGCTAGCAGCATCGAAAAACGGTGAGTTTTAGTGGCTGAGGTGTTAGTCGCTGTAGCTTTAGTCGATTGCGTAAAGCTGAGCGCACTGATTAAGCCACCACACATACCTAAACAGTGCACACCACCAAAAAATCCGACCGCTATTGCCGCAAAATAGCGCGACTGCTCAAGCCAAGCTAAATCCATGTTTAATTAAGCACATGGCGTGATTGATATTGCCCCTGATTATAGCCTGCAAAGAAATTAGGTATCAGTGGGTGGTCGATGGGTTCATGTGAATAATCTAGCTCTAGATTACGTTGAGCTACATAAGCAACACGACCATCTTCATCAATCAACACATGATACCAAGGCTCATTCTTAGGTGGGCTACCCGTTTTGGCATTTTTCTCATACCACTCTTCAGAACCTTGAAACTCAGCATCGACATCAAAAATGACACCACGGTAATTAAATAGGCGATGTTGAATGACTTGACCGATGGCAAAATCTGCTTTCTTGTTCATCTATGGGATTTTCCTTCACCAGACACAGGCTAATACGTTCAATATGGGGCTTACTGGTAAGCTTATCAAGAGCTTTGGGTTTTGAAATGGCTAAGCACCTGTTTCGTCGCATTCAGTCGTTTTCGAGACACCTGCTCACGAATTTGCTCACCTTGATAACCTAATTGGATAATGGCTTGAACATCGACAGCTTGGCAAGCCAGCAAAATAGCCCGAAACAGCTCAGCTTGTGGATAAGGGCGATTTTCAAACCCCGTCCGCCCTTGACTGTCCGCTTGGCAAGCTATTAATAATTCTTCAAAGCGCCTAGGTCTACGAAAAGCATCACAAGCTTCGAGCACCATTAAACAAGTCTTAGCCTGTTGCTCAAAGGCACGATGGATATGTGTATGATAACGCGCAGTCAGCTCGGCTAATTGCTGAAAATGTTTCGGGGCGCGATAACGCTGGCAGAGTTGGCCGACGAGCTTAAAGCTGCGCTCTTCATGGCCATGATGTGAGGGTAAAATATCTGCAGGTGTTAAACCTTTACCGAGATCATGAGTAAGCGCCGCAAATCGTACAGCGCTTGACTGACTCAGTTGCGCGGCACGTTGTAATACCAACAAGGTATGTACACCGGTATCAATTTCGGGGTGATGTTTGGGGGGTTGAGGAACGCCAAATAAGCGTTCAAGCTCGGGAAACAAAATAGCTAAAGCGCCGCAATCATGCAGGGTTTGAATAAAGCATTCTGGATTGGATTCTCCCAAGGCTTGCTCAAATTCTTGCCAAACGCGCTCAGGGATTAAACTATCGATTTCCCCCGCATCGACCATAGAACGCATCAGTTCCATCGTTTCTGGCGCGATTTGAAAACCATACTGAGCATAACGAGCATAAAAGCGTGCTACCCGTAAAATACGTACAGGATCTTCGGCAAACGCCGTCGATACATGGCGTAAAATACGCTGCTCTAGATCAAGTCTCCCACCATAAGGGTCGATTAATGCTCCCTCGCTTGTTTCAGCCAAGGCATTAATGGTCAAATCACGGCGTTGTAGATCTTCAAGTAGACTCGTATTCGGATCCGTATAAAACTCAAAGCCATGATAACCGCGTGCTGTTTTACGCTCAGTCCGAGCGAGCGCATATTCTTCATGGGTTTCTGGGTGTAAAAAGACCGGAAAATCTTTACCAACGGGTCGAAAGCCTAAGGCTTGCATTTGTTCAGGGCTTGCACCTGTAACGACCCAATCGCGATCTTTAATCGGCAGACCTAGCAGCCGATCACGGACTGCTCCACCTACTAAGTAATATTGTATTTTTTGCATTATTTAAAATTTCGAAACAATCTCTTAAAGCATAACATGAAGCCCGCTAGGGCTGAACGATTTACTTGGTGGATTTGTATTTATTCTACTGATTGCCTGTTTATTACATTGACGCTCTGGGGTGTTTATGGTCTTATCGGATGGCTTGGGAAAGTTCAATACATATGATTGGAGTCCGGTTGCTTCACTTTTGAGAGGGGTGTGGTGACTGTAAGTCTAGGAGTTTAAACATGGCTCATGTAGTTGTACTAGGTGCAGGAACTGGGGGGATGCCCGCTGCTTACGAATTAAGAGATGCTCTAGGCAGTGAGCATGAAATTACTGTGATTAATGAGCGCGATTATTTCCAATTTGTGCCATCCAATCCTTGGGTAGCCGTCGGTTGGCGTAATCGAGCAGATATTACTTTTGATATTGCCACCTATCTAAATCGCAAGAATATTAAGTTTATTGCCAGCCGTTGCGAAAAGTTAGATCCCACTGCGAACCAGCTCGAATTAGCGAATGGTCAAACTTTAAAATATGATTATTTGCTGATTACCACTGGCCCTAAATTATTCTTTGAAGAAGTTCCGGGGGCAGGGCCACAGGCGGGTAATACACATTCTATCTGTACGGTGGATCATGCTGAGAAGCTTTGGCAAGATTATCAAAAGCTACTAGAAAAAGGCAGTGGTCATATCGTGGTAGGGGCGATGCCATTTGCCAGCTGTTTTGGCCCCGCTTATGAGTTTGCGTTTATTGTCGATTGTGATTTGCGTAAACGTAAAATTCGTCACAAATTTAAAATGACGTATGTTTCATCCGAACCTTATATCGGTCATTTAGGTTTAGGGGGCGTTGGCGATTCTAAGGGCATGCTTGAGCATGAGCTGCGGAATCATCATATTGATTGGATTGTGAATGCTAAGACAGTCAAAGTCGAAGCAGGCAAGCTCCATGTGGAAGAATATACGGAAGATAAATCCCTAAAGAAAACACATGAAGTTAACTTCGACTTAGCCATGATGCTACCTGCCTTTAAAGGGGTGGATGCGGTTGCGGCAGTGCCGAATTTATGTAACCCGCGTGGTTTTGTATTTGTAGATGAATTACATCGTAATCCGACCTATAAAAATATCTATTCGGCAGGGGTTTGTATTGCCATTCCTCCGGTCGAAGCTACGCCTGTCCCCACAGGTGCACCGAAAACCGGATATATGATTGAATCGATGGTCACTTCTGCGGTACATAATATAGCAGACGAACTGGCAGGCAATCAGCCCCACACCACTGGCACTTGGAACACCATCTGTTTAGCCGATTTTGGTGATACGGGTGCAGCGTTTGTGGCCTTGCCGCAGTTGCCTCCACGCAATGTAGCGTGGTTCAAAAAGGGTAAATGGGTACATTTAGCGAAGATCGCGTTTGAAAAGTACTTTATCCGTAAGATGAAAAAAGGCAGCTCTGAGCCGTTCTATGAAAAGTCGATCCTAAAAATGATGGGTATCACCCGTATTTAGGAGCGCAATCAAATCCAGAATCAGGAGTCTGGGCTTTTGCAACGGGAAATAGTGTATGCTATTTCCCGTTTTTATTTGGATTGCAAAGGTGCAAACTACGCTAGCTATGAATACTCCTAATCCTGCTGAAATTGCGACATCGGTCAGCCTTGCCTTAGCCGAAGACATTGGTAGTGGCGATGTCACTGCTGATTTAATTGCCCCTGATACGATCTCGCGTGCCACGGTCATTACTCGTGAAGCGGCTATTATTTGTGGAATTGCTTGGTTTGATGAGGTTTTCCGCCAAGTCAATCCCAGTATTCAAATCACTTGGCATTTCCAAGACGGAGATCAAGTCAACGCCAATGACATTCTCTGCCATATTCAAGGTAATGCTCGTGGTATGTTGACGGCTGAACGTAGCGCCTTAAACTTCCTACAAACTTTATCGGGCACGGCCACTGCGACACGCCGCTATGTGGATTTAATCGCACATACAGCTTGCCGTATTTTGGATACTCGCAAAACTTTACCTGGGCTAAGAAATGCGCAGAAATACGCTGTGCGCTGTGGAGGTGGAGTGAATCACCGGATCGGTTTATATGATCGTGTTTTGATTAAAGAAAACCATATCATGGCAGCCGGTTCGATTACGGCAGCGGTCGAACAGGCTCGCCGTTTACACCCAAATATCAAAGTTGAGGTCGAAACTGAAGGCTTAAAAGAACTAGCCGAAGCAACGGCAGCCCAAGCCGATATTATTATGCTAGATGATTATCCGTTGGAGCTACTGCGTGAAGCGGTCAAAATCACGGCAGGTCGTATTCCTCTGGAAGCATCGGGTGGTGTGAATCTGGATACGGTTAAGATGATCGCTGAAACGGGTGTGGATTTTATTTCGGTCGGTAGCATTACTAAGCATGTGCATGCAGTGGATTTATCGATGCGTTTTGAATTGCAGGATTTTAAAGCGTGAAGTCGTTAATGAGCTTGAGTTTAAGTTTCTGTTTTTTCTGTTTACTGATAAGCTTGAGTGCTTGTGGGAATAAAGGCCCACTCTATTTACCTGATCAAGCTGTAGCCAAAAAGCCCGCAGCAATGACGGATCAAGCGTCGCAAAAACAACAAATTGAGAAAAAGCAGTAATGGATTATTTCAATTATCGTGATGGCGAATTATTTGCTGAAGATTTGGCTGTCGCTCGTTTAGCGAAAGAATACGGTACGCCTTGCTATATTTATTCACGAGCGACTTTAGAGCGGCATTGGCATGCGTTTAATGATGCCTTTGGTGAGCAAAAACATTTAGTGTGCTATGCGGTTAAAGCGAATTCCAATTTAGCGATTTTAAATTTATTTGCCCGCTTAGGTTCAGGCTTTGATATTGTGTCACGCGGTGAATTAGACCGTGTATTGACAGCGGGTGGCGATGCAAAGAAAGTTGTTTTCTCCGGCGTAGGTAAGACACAGGCAGAGATTCGTTATGCCTTAGAGGTTGGGATTCGCTGCTTTAATGTGGAGTCAGAAGCAGAACTTGAGCGGATTCAGGCAGTTGCTGCGAGTATGGGGAAGGTTGCTCCCATTTCTTTGCGGATTAATCCTGATGTTGATGCTCAAACCCATCCGTATATTTCAACGGGCTTAAAAGAAAATAAATTTGGGATTAGTATTGAAGCAGCAGAAGCGGTATATCGGCATGCGGCGGATTTGCCCAATATTAGTGTGCAAGGCATTGACTGTCATATTGGCTCGCAGTTATTAACCCTTTCACCGTTTATGGATGCTTTGGATCGTTTGCTCGCTTTGGCCGAGCGCTTAGAGCAGCAAGGTATTCTTATTCATCATTTAGATATTGGTGGCGGTTTAGGCGTGCGTTATAACGATGAGCAGCCTCCTGAACCTGCGGATTATATGCGCCAATTATTTACAGATGAGCGCTTGAAACGCTATGAAATCTTGGTTGAGCCTGGGCGCACTATTGCAGCGAATGCAGGTATTCTGGTTACGACCGTGGAATACTTAAAGCGTTCTGATTACAAGAATTTTGCAGTGGTTGATGCGGCTATGAATGATTTGATTCGCCCCGCTTTGTATTCGGCTTGGCAAGAAATTATTCCAGCTCAACCACGGACAGCAGGTGATGCGGAAACCTTTGATATTGTTGGACCCATTTGCGAGACCAGTGATTTTTTAGGGAAAGATCGGGATCTCAATATCCAAGCGGGTGATATTTTAGTAGTACGCTCAGCAGGGGCTTATGGTTTTGCTATGTCTTCTAATTATAACTCACGTCCAAGGGTTTGTGAGTTAATGGTCGAGGGGGCGAAGGTTCATGTCGTCAGACAACGCGAAACCCTCGACGATTTATGGCGTGGTGAAGCTATTTTACCAGCGTGAAGGCAGTTTGCGGTTAATAACAATGCGTTTTTGACCGTCAATGCTGATATAACCACCTGTGCGTAAATCTTTCAAAATACGGCTGACCATCTCGCGTGAGCAGCCAACCATTTCGGCAATATCTTGATGCGTCATCCGTGGGGTAATTTGCCCCTCGCCTTGTTCTTGGGCTTGTTGCAATAACACTCGTGCTACTCGTCCATAGACATCGAGGGTTGAAAGCGAACAGATCGTTTCATCCAAAGCACGTAAGCGTTTAGCAAGCACTCGTAGCATCGGTAATAAAGTTTCAGGATGATTCTCTACAAAACGATTAAAGGCTTCTTGAGTCAACATTAAAGTACGGGTTTTGGCGACGGCTAATACAGACGCCGAGCGTGGCTCATTGTCTAATAAGCTTAATTCACCGACAAAATCACCCGTTGTTAAAAACGATAAAACAACTTGCTTACCTTCTGAGCCATTAACAAAAACTTTTAAGCGGCCTTCTAAAATAATATGTAAGGAATTACTGAGTTCCCCTTGCGAGGTAATGATACTACCGCGTGGATAGGTAAACTCATGGGTTAAGCTGAGTAATTCAGCCAATTGCGGTTCTGGCAAACCTTCAAATAGAGGAATTTCATTAAGCATAAGAGAAAATAAATCCTATTTCTTAATTGCTACTGTCTAGGATTATGCCAGCTTTTAATAGCTTGTGTTGAGCTATTCCATGCCTAAGCAGCCATTAAACCTGTATTTAGGGTATTTCCGCTGAGGTAACTACTGTATCTGTCGTTAACTAGTCTATGCTTAGCAGAGGAAGAACCATGAACCAAAAGGAGTTTGATTATGGCTCAACAGCAGCTAGAAACCTTAACAGTAGGCTCAGTCCTCTCAAAGCGTGGTAAAGTCACTGCGACACGCTCTGGACAAACCATGCGTATTTTAAAGCGCGGCGATGCTATCTATTCTGATGATACGGTCAACACCGTGCGGGGAGCAACTTTGCAATTACGGATGTTAGATCGCAATATTGTGATGCTCCGGGGCGGAAGTTCTTTTAAAGTAGGCCAATATAAACCTGATGCTCAAGTCGCTGAAGTAAAGCGTTTTGATTATGCTGGTGGGGAGCTACGTCCGAGTCGTAAAAGTCTATCGTTCTAAGTTTTGCTGTAGGTCGCTGAGCTAGCCACTTGACTATCATTTTAGTGCATGCACTTTTTATTGTGCACTGCACAAAAAAATGGTACAACATTAAACTTTGGTGTAGGCCAATCTATTGTTTAATTTAATATTTAATGAAGTGGCGGTTTTGAATGGAACTAACAGCAATCTATCCGGGAACTTTTGACCCCTTAACGAATGGGCACTTGGATTTGATCAAACGTGCACAGCGTTTATTTAAAAACGTAGTGGTCGGTGTTGCTGCTAATCCGCGTAAAAAGCCGCTTTTCTCTTTAGAAGAGCGGGTCAATCTGATTCAACAGGAAGTCCTGAATCAGGGTTTAGATAGTAGCGTGACGGTGGTCGGTTTTGAGTGCCTGTTGGTTGATTTTGCCCGTCAATGCAATGCGCGTGTGCTGATTCGGGGCATGCGTGCGGTGTCTGATTTTGAATTTGAATTTCAATTAGCCAGTATGAATCGCGCCTTAGCCCCCGATGTGGAGTCGGTTTTTTTAATGCCGGGTGAGAGCTTTTCCTTTGTTTCTTCAACTTTAGTCAAAGAGGTTGGCAAGCTAGGGGGCGATATTTCACGCTTTGTTTCGCCACAGGTGAATGATGCTTTGCAACGCAAAATTGCGGAGTGGAAAGCTGATCAAGATGGTATCCAAATCTAAAACCGACCCTGATTTGGGTTAATGTTTTTTCCAGCTAGAGCTTGGTAGAATGTGTAGCATTTAAATACTATAAGGAATCTTCTTCATGGCCTTGATGATTACTGATGAATGCATCAACTGTGATGTTTGCGAGCCTGAATGCCCTAATAATGCCATCTCCCCCGGAGATGAGATTTATGTGATTGACCCTAAGCGTTGTACGGAATGTGTCGGGCATTAT
>JBJOOT010000081.1:0-14564 GCA_046051185.1 Pseudomonadota bacterium
GTCAGCCTGTACTGATATATTTGGTGGCTGCTTTAGCTTTAGTTCAAGTGGTCTTGCACAGTATCCGTTTGCAGGGCTGGTATCATCCATTGATTTGGAAAAACCCCCTGCTTTGGGTGTTATATCTAGCTTATGCGTGGCTGATCCTTGGATTTATCTTGAAGTTTCTTAGCCTGCTATTAGGTATTTCGCCGTGGTTGGCAGTACATGCTTTTGCTTATGGGGGGATTGGTATGATGACCTTAGGCATGATGGCGCGAGTGAGTTTGGGGCATACCGGACGTGATGTAGCCAATCCGCCTACAGTCTTGAGTGGGCTATTCGCATTATTAGGGTTAGGGGCATTCATTCGGGTATTCTTGGTCTGGTGGCTACCAAACTTACAAGCGGTTTGGGTGCTTACCGCACAATTCTTATGGATGGCCGCTTTTGCAGGCTTGATTTGGGTGTATGCGCCGATGTGGCTTCAAGCACGGATTGATGGTCGCCCCGGCTAAGCTTGCTTGACTCATATCAAGGTGGACACCGTACAAACTCCTTAATTTGTTATTTCTATTTTTCAACACGGTTAAGGAGTTGGTCATGTCTAGCGATTTAGATTTTGCGCCTAAGCATCTGCCCCAAGTCGCTTTAGCATTTATGAATAGCGTCCATAGCGAGGAATTAGCGTTGGTGAGTGATCTTCTTACCCAGCTAGATGGCGAAAATAATAAGACAGAAATTAGTACACAACTCAGCGCATGGCTTGCTCATACACAAGCTCATTTTGAGCGCGAAAATTTCTTGATGCAGAGCTATCATTTCTTTGCTTATCCCATGCACTCCTCTGAGCATGTGCAAGCTTTGCAGCAGCTAAGCGCCGTGCAAGTTGCTTGGGAGGAGACAGCGGATCGCGAGGCTTTGCGCGGCTATATTCAAACGTGGCGGCAGTGGTTGCAGCAGCATATTGCTAGCATGGATTTTGTGACGGCTCAATTTTTAAGCCAATTCCCGATTCCTAATGATCTTACTCAAATTGATGAACTACGCGAGCATGATACTCACTGAGCACAGTTTAAATTTATTAAAACAAGCACCACTCTTAAATGCTCTCGATCCTGAGCCGTTTAAGGCGCTCTTAAACACAGCTTCGGTTTATGATTTAGCAGAAGGCGAATTCTTATTCCAACAAGGCCAGCGTTTAGAGCAAATCTTTATTTGTACAGAGGGCTTTATCAAGCTGTTTCGTTTAACGCCCAATGGTGATGAGAAGATTGTTGAAATTATTAGTGCAGGCAATAGCTTTGCTGAGGCGGTCTTATTCTTAGGTGGGCGGCAGTATCCGGTGCATGCCGTTGCTTTAAAATCAGCACAAGTCGTGGGCATTAATGCGGAGCAATATCAACAGATTCTACGTTCCTCGGTCGATGTTTGCTTTCATCTTATGGGCTTGATGAGCAAACGCATGCATTGGCTCTTAACTGAGGTTGATCGTTTAACCTTGCATAATGCCACTTTCCGCCTGCTCACTTGGTTATTAGAAGCACCGACACATGCAACCCATACGATTTGGTTAGATGTCCCGAAGCATGTTTTAGCCTCACGCCTCTCCATTAAACCTGAAACGCTGTCACGGATTTTAAAGCGTTTAAGTGAGCAGCAATTGATTCGGGTTGAAGAGCAAATGATCGAGTTATTGGATCGGGTGGAGTTGCAGAAAATGGTGGAATTGGAGGCTTAAGCTGCACTTGACCGGTTTCTAGGCAAACGCTTAAAGTCATCTTCCTACATATCGTCAATAAAATGGTAGAGGAGAGGACAATATGCAAGCGCGTCATGCCAAATTAGGGGGGTGTAAAGTTGGAACGGTTCCGCCCCAAGCCAAACGGCGTAAAGTTGGGCGTTCTGCTACGAAACCTTTACCGCCCAAAGTCGATTTACGTCCTTTCTTAACCAAGATTGAGGAGCAAGTGGGGATGAGTTGCGTGGCGAATACCTGTGCGGGCGCGTATGAGTATTTGGCGAAACGTAATCTGGGGAATGCCAGTGATGTGAGCCGCTTGTTTATTTATTACAACGCGCGTGCCGAGTCAGATAGTCAAGAAGAGGACGATGGCACGAGTATGATTGACGCGATTGAAGCACTGAAAAAGTATGGTGCCTGCCGCGAAGACTTATGGCCGAATGACGAAGATGCGATCAATGAAGAGCCTTCCGCAGAGGCTTATACGCATGGCGAGCATTTCAAAATTGCCGAAGCCGAGTATGTCGAAACCAATTTGGACTTATGGAAACATACCCTCGCGGATGGTTATCCGATCGCCTTTTGCTTAAATACTTTCACCTCCTTTGATAATGCTACGAATAGCCGTGGACGTGTGCCTTTGCCGAAACAGTCTGAGCAAGAACGCGAAGAGCATGGCTGGCATGCAATGTTGTGTGTGGGGTATTTGGAAAAAGATCAGCTCTTTATTGTGCGCAATTCATGGGGGACAGCATGGGGTGATCGTGGCTATTGCTACATTCCCTACAAATATGTGATTCATTCAGAACTCAATGGGCATGATAGTTGGGTAGTGAAATCAGTTGAGGATTTGGATTTTAGCCAAGAGATTGAATCCGAAGATGATAGTTCCTATTTCGCGGAAGAAGGCTCGATTCAACTCTTCGATTTTTATGTGGCGACTGAGGATGTAGAAGGCTTTGCTACGGCTTTAGATGAACTCTGTAATGAATATGCTACTGATGAAGATTACTATTTCGATTATGAAGAAACGGAAGAGGATGATACAACTTATGCAGAAATGAGTAATTTCGATATTAGCCTTGAAGATCCTGAAGGTTTTCTGGAGGTATTGGATGAGCTATGCGACGAATGGGCAGACGATGAAAACTATGACTATTCGGTCGAAGGCGTAGATGGTAGCGCGGAAGATTCAGAAGAAGATGAAGAGTCTGAGGATGAAGCAAGCGTAGGTGAAACTTTAAGCCTCACTGATTTTTATATCTACACCGAACAGGGCGAGCAAGTCGTTGAGAAGATCGACAAACTCTGCGCAAAGCATAGTCAAGACAGTGAGCATTACGACTACGACTGGGAAGAGGAAGAAGACGAAGATGGAACTTATGTCTCTTTCACTCGCTTTGAGATTATTCCCGATGATGAGGACAAGTTCTTAGCCGTTTTAGAAGCTTTGTGTGAGAAAGTCGCTGAGGATGGAGGGTATGATTGGGGGTAGGTAAGCAACCCCTCCCAGCCTCCCCTTGTCAGGGGCGGGGTTAAGCGATTGCTCCCTTCCCTGACAAGGGAAGGGTTGGGGATGGGTTGCTAGAGTGTGCAGTGATTGTTTTTAAGCAACCCCTCTCAGCCTCCCCTTGTCAGGGGAGGCGTTCAGAGTTTGTTGTCTGAGAGTGATTTGTGTGATCAGGTGTTGATGAACACTTTCAAGATTTGAGAGTACTTCTTGGTTAGTGTAACGGATGACGTACAAGCCGTAAGCCTGCAGAATGCGGGTACGTTCTGTATCGTAGGCCTCTCTATTTGTATGACTATCGCCATCAATTTCAATCACCAGCCCCAGTGCTGAACAATAGAAATCAAGGATATAGCCATCAATGGGTTTCTGACGCAGAAATTTGTAGCCGAGTAATTGCCGATTGCGTAACAGTTCAGACCAGACTTTCTGCTCAGCTAGCGTCGGATTTTTACGATTTGCTCGTGCCAAATCGACAAGATGGCTTGAATAAGGTTGGTAAGGATGGCTGTTCATCTCCCTAAATTAACAGGCAAGCCTTTCTTAGCGCAACCTGAGTAGCCGAAGGGTATAAAGCTGCTCGTTTGTCAAAGAGAACCCCTCCCAGCCTCCCCTTGTCAGGGGAGGAGCTAAGCCATTACTCCCTTCCCTGACAAGGGAAGGGCTGGGGATGGGTTGTTAAAGTGTGCAATGGTAGTTTTTAAGAAATCCCTCCCAGCCTCCCCTTGTCAGGGGAGTAGCTAAGCCCTTATCCCCTTCCCTGACAAGGGAAGGGTTGGGGATGGGTTGTTAAAAAGTCCTGGAAATCCGAAAACCAAGAAAGCCGTAACGCTCAGACGGATTGACCCAGAAACGGTTAGCCGAGCGCAAGTACTGCGGAATGTTGTACCAAGAACCACCGCGCAACACACGGTTACAACTCAAACTCCACCACTTTTCCCATGCTCCACTATCCAATGGAGCTGATTGATAGTTACTATAGTAGCAGTCTTGAGTCCACTCCCAAACATTACCGTGCATATCTACCAATCCCCACGCATTAGCAGGAAAACTATTCACAGGAGCAGTTTTTTTATCATCCCATTGGCTACCACAACTCTCACAGTTGGCTTTATTTTTGCCAATAGCATCGCCCCAGAAATAGCTTGTTTTAGTTCCAGCCCGTGCGGCATACTCCCACTCTGCCTCTGTTGGTAAACGATACGTTAGCTTAGTTTTATCACTTAGCCACTGCACGTAGTTTTGAGCGTCGTTCCAACTGACATTTATCACAGGGCGATTATTACATCCCCACTGCTCATCATCTGGCTTATAACCACCACAACCCCCATCGACGACACAGGCATCCCATTGTGCAAATGTCACCTCCGTTTTACTCATCTCAAACGCAGCTACTTGCACCGTTCGCACTGGCTTTTCATCATCAGAACAATCTTTGCTATTGCTACAGCCCATTTCAAACGAGCCTGCTCCAATCTTAATCATTTCTGGCATAAGAAAATCAAATTTCGCGGGTTCTGCTGCAATCAGCTCTGACGTTGAAATACTGGAGCTAGCCTCTTTTTTGGGCGAGTTCCACCAAGAGATAAATAGCAAAGCTGAAATCCCTAGACTACCAATGAGTATGACGGGGGGGGCGTCTGAAGATTTTTTCATTAACTCCTGCTTTAAACTTCTGCCTTGCTTGCTGTTTTAATATGGCTTGTTCACGTGCTAAGCGCTCTTGCTCTGCCCGACCTGCCGCCACTTGCTCCCGTTTGGCTTGCTCATCTAAGTCGCGTTGGTGTTGCAACTCTGCTTGGCGTGTTCGTTCCGCCGCTTCGCGCTCAGCCTCTTCCTGCGCCAAACGTTTTTGCTCGGATTCTTGCTTTAAACGTGTTTCCTCTAAACGCTTTTTTTCGGCCGCTTCGCGTTCAGCCTCTTCCTGCGCTAAGCGCCTTGCTTCCGCCTCGCGTTGCAAACGTGCTTGTTCTAAGCGTTCTTGCTCAGCCAGCCTCGACAACTCAGCCAATCGCTTAAGTTCGGCTGCTTGTTGTGCCGCTTGCAACAAGTTATAAACTTTAAGGGTAATCTCACTAAACGCTTGCTCGGACTCAAACGAACCCAAAGCAAACTGTGCCAAAGGTCGATTATCTTTCGTACCACCCTGCAGAGCCGCCAACCAAGGCACGGTCACCCAAGCACAAGGGCGGATAATAATCGGAACGACTTGCAAGCCTTCCGCTTCACGCCGTTGTAGAAAGCGCGGAATTTCTTGACGAGTCACAAACTCGGAGGTCAGAAAATCACTACTGACGAGTAGCAAAGCGACTTTGGCTTGCTCAATCGCGCCTTCAATCGCAGGCAGCCAATTCGCGCCCACTTCAATTTGCCGATCATCCCAAATCGAAAACGCATTATGCGTTTGCAAGACCTTCAAATGGCGCTGCAAAGCGTCTTTCCATGCTTCATCTTTATGGCTGTAGCTAATGAAAATATCGGTCATAGCAGGGCGATTAAATGGGGGTTGATTCCAGATAAATGGCATCATAGCGAATTTTGCGCAAGGGGTTTAGCCGCTTACAGTAAATAGTGAAGAAAGATAAGGATTTAAGCTCTTTTAAATCTGCTGGATACAATCAATACTGCTGATTGCATAGTACAGTTGCAGATGAAATTGAGCCTAAATCAATTTTTTAATTATTAATCGGCTTATAAAATAAACGAAAACGACCTGTTATCACGGCTTATCATCCATCTATCAGAAAAAAATCAGCTTTCTGTTTAGGCTTATACCAACCTCTAGTCTAAGTAACACAGGATGTGTTGCGATTTAGAAATAAAGTTATTATGGATAGATGAGGTATTTAATCATGACATTCGGAGCAATTGGCGGCATTGGTTGTGGCGTATCAGTAGGTATTTCAGCCCAGCAAATGGTTCAGCCTACTAAACCCAATGAAGTATCTTGCGGTAGTGGTTTTAGTACACAATTGAATGCAGGTAATAATTTCGCCAATCAGATGCAAGGGGCGGGTTCTATAGGTGGTTTGTGTTCGCAATGGTCACAGAATATTTGTGGTTCAGAAGGGGCAAAAGGTAGTTCCGGTTCTTGGGGGGCTGAAGGTTCTAAGGGTAGTTCCGGTTCTTGGGGTACTGAAGGTTCGAAGGGCAGCTCTGGCTCTTGGGGTGCTGAAGGTTCTAAGGGGAGCAGCCAGGTGAGTGGCTCAAAAGGCGGTGGTTGTGCTTGGGATGTTGGCGGTAGTAAGGGCAGTGGAGGTGTCGACGGCTCTAAGGGGAGTGGTCATGTCGACGGCTCAAAAGGCTCTGATGGCTCTAAGGGCAGTGGCAATGTAGACGGCTCAAAAGGTTCTGATGGCTCTAAGGGCAGTGGTCATGTCGATGGCTCAAAAGGCTCTGATGGCTCGAAGGGTGGTGGTCATGCCGATGGCTCAAAAGGTTCTGATGGCTCTAAAGGCTGTGGCAATGTCGATGGTTCAAAAGGTTCTGATGGCTCTAAGGGCGGTGGTCATGTCGATGGCTCAAAAGGTTCTGATGGCTCGAAGGGTAGTGGTGGTGTTGGTGGTTCAAAGGGCAGCTCTTGTTCTTGGGATTTGAATCTTGGTGGCTCTAACTCTTGGGGCGTTGGTGGCAGTAAAGGGGATACTAGTTCATGGGGGTTCAGTATAGGTATAGGTGGCAGTAAAGGGGGACATTGCTAAGTCGATTAAAAAGTCCAAGTCCTATATAACGGATACCTTGACCCTATGCGCTCAGGATAGGGTCAAACCTGCTCCAATAATACCTTTAAGTTCTGCTAATTCTGGTGCTGCTGATTCGCAGGGTGTTTGCAGCCGCTTCTAGCCTTGGGTAGAGTTAGGGTATTCTTGTTAAGTTCGAGCTTATCCATGTCTCAGCATTCTCCTATACAGCGTCATCGCACCGTTCCAGTCACGATTGGTTCTGTTATTGTCGGCGGTACAGCTCCGATTGTGGTGCAATCTATGACGAATACCGATACTGCCGATGCAGTCCGTACCGCGATTCAATGTGCGGAATTAGCCCAAGCAGGGTCTGAGTTAGTACGGATTACGGTTAATAGCCTAGAGGCTGCCCAAGCCGTCCCAGAGATTCGTGAACGCTTAGATAAGCTCGATTGCCATGTGCCTTTAATTGGTGACTTTCATTTTAATGGGCATAAACTTTTGAGTGCAGTCCCCGAATGTGCACAGGCTTTAGCGAAATATCGTATCAATCCCGGTAATGTTGGGCGTGGCAAGAAGCGTGATGAACAATTTGCGCAAATGATCGAGTTTGCCTGTCGTTATAATAAACCTGTGCGGATTGGCGTGAACTGGGGGTCGTTGGATCAAGAGCTATTAGCCCGTAAACTAGATAGCAATTCACAGCTAGCACAACCTCTAGCGCTTGATGAGGTGATGCATGCGGCTTTAATTGAATCAGCCCTCACCAGTGCCGCCAAAGCAGAAGAATATGGTTTACCGCATGATCAGATCATTTTGTCTTGTAAGCTAAGTGAAGTGCAGGGGTTGATCCGGGCTTATCGTGATCTTGCTAGCCGTTGTGATTATCCCTTGCATTTAGGTTTAACGGAAGCCGGGATGGGGAGTAAAGGCATCGTGTATTCCACCGCAGCCTTATCAGTGCTGTTACAAGAGGGGATTGGTGATACGATTCGGATTTCCCTCACGCCTGAACCTCATGCAAAGCGTGAAAAAGAAGTGATCGTTGGGCAAGAAATTCTCCAAGCTTTGGGCTTGCGTGCCTTTACACCCCAAGTGATTGCTTGCCCTGGTTGTGGGCGGACTTCTAGCGATTATTTCCAACGCTTAGCCGAGCAAATTCAAAATTGGCTGCGGGCGCAAATGCCGATCTGGCGTACTCAATATAGCGGGGTGGAAACCCTGTCTGTTGCGGTGATGGGTTGTGTGGTGAATGGGCCGGGTGAAAGTAAGCATGCCAATATTGGGATTAGTTTACCCGGCAGTGGAGAAGTGCCTGTTGCGCCTGTGTATGAGGATGGCGAAAAAACCGTGACCTTAAAGGGTGATAATATTGCTGCCGAATTCCAAGCTTTAGTTGAGGCTTATGTGCAGCGTACTTATTGCTCTGCGGTTTGAGCAAGGTTTTGATGAGTTTGTGCTGAATTTTGGAAAATAGTTCAGATCATTTCTTGACAAAAAAAGCCTAAAACGCTTTAATAGCGACCTCTTGAGGCCGGGTAGCTCAGTCGGTAGAGCAGCGGATTGAAAATCCGCGTGTCGGCAGTTCGATTCTGCCCCCGGCCACCAAGATTCAAGTTTTTCGTTTCATTGCATTTCCTTTTAGTTTTATCTCCTTTTCTTGATTTTTCATTGTCGAATTTTCGGTTGTTGTCTGTGCAGCAATCAAGATGTTCGTAGCCGAGCTAAATGCTATTTAGCTCGGTTTTTCTTTTGTGCACCCCAGACTTCAGCCCAATTTTTTAGCCAATCCACACGGCGGGTGTCGATTAGCTATAGCCAACTCAAGAATCTGCTACACTAGGTAGGCTTGAGTAGGGTTTAAGCAAAGTTTTTTGCAATGGGGCGCTGTACCTAAGCAGCACACTACCCAAGTTGGCTTTTTAAAAGGCGCCGTTGAGCGGGTTGCCTAAAAAATTACCCATACTAACTGAGAGGGCCATTCAAACTATGCGATTTCGTTTTCCTGTTGTCATTATTGATGAAGATTTCCGTTCCGAAAATACCTCAGGTTTAGGTATTCGAGCTTTAGCTAAAGCGATAGAAGAAACCGGCATGGAGGTGTTGGGGGTGACGAGTTATGGTGACTTATCAACCTTTGCTCAGCAGCAAAGCCGTGCCTCGGCATTTATTCTTGCGATTGATGATGAAGAGTTTGCCGCCGCCGCCGAAACAGATGAAAACGGCAATAGTGAACCCTATGCTTTAAGGGCTTTACGCGGGTTTGTGGAGGAAATTCGTTGGCGTAATGCTGAAATCCCGATTTTTTTACATGGCGAAACACGCACAGCTCGGCATATTCCCAATGATATTTTACGCGAACTCAATGGCTTCATTCATATGTTTGAAGATACGCCTGAATTTGTTGCCCGCTATATTATTCGTGAAGCTAAAGCCTATTTAGATAGTTTAGCGCCTCCCTTTTTCCGTGCACTCACACATTATGCAGCCGATGGTTCTTATTCTTGGCATTGCCCTGGGCATTCAGGCGGTGTGGCTTTTCTAAAATCACCGGTGGGGCAAATGTTTCATCAGTTTTTTGGTGAAAATATGTTGCGGGCGGATGTTTGTAATTCGGTCGATGAATTAGGGCAGTTATTAGACCATACCGGGCCTGTAGCCGCATCTGAGCGTAATGCAGCGCGTATTTTCAATGTGGATCATTTATTTTTCGTCACGAATGGCACATCAACCTCTAATAAAATGGTTTGGCATTCCTGTGTGGCTGACAATGATATTGTGGTGGTCGATCGGAACTGCCATAAGTCGATTCTACATGCAATTACCATGACGGGGGCGATTCCGGTGTTTTTAACACCAACGCGCAATCATTTTGGGATCATTGGCCCGATTCCGCATAAATCGTTTGATCGGGATGCGATTGAAGCTAAGATTGCCGCGCATCCACTGGCGAGTAAATTAGGTACGAATCCCCGCATTCTGACCATTACTCAAAGTACTTATGATGGCGTGCTCTACAATACGGGCATGATTAAAGAGCGTTTAGACGGTTGGATTGATAATCTGTTATTTGATGAGGCTTGGTTGCCGCATGCCGCTTTCCATGATTTTTATAAAGGTATGCACGCGATGTCACGCAATGGCGAGCGTACTCAAAAGTCTATGGTGTTTGCGACTCAATCAACGCATAAATTGCTAGCGGGCTTATCCCAAGCTTCACAAATTCTGGTACAGGATGCGAAAGAAACAAAGCTGGATCAGCATGTCTTCAATGAAGCTTATTTAATGCATAGTTCCACTAGCCCTCAATATGCCATTATTGCTAGCTGCGATGTGGCTGCTGCGATGATGGAAGCTCCAGGGGGAACTGCCTTGGTTGAGGAGTCAATTTCTGAGTCTTTAAACTTCCGCCGTGCGATGCAGAAAGTTGATGCTGAGTACGGTGAGGCGTGGTGGTTCAAAATTTGGGGACCCGAAATTATTGATGAAGAAGGGATTGGTACGCGCGATCCTTGGGTCTTAAAAGCGAATGATCGTTGGCATGGCTTTGGTAATTTAGCTGACAATTTCAATATGCTTGATCCGATCAAAGCCACGATTATCACCCCCGGCTTAGATGTGGATGGTGCATTTAGTGATGAAATCGGGATTCCAGCGGCGATTGTTACCAAATATCTTGCCGAGCATGGGGTTATTGTCGAGAAATGCGGTCTGTATAGCTTCTTTATTATGTTTACCATCGGGATTACTAAAGGCCGTTGGAATACCTTATTGACCGCTCTACAACAGTTCAAAGACGATTTTGATAAGAACCAACCATTATGGCGGGTCTTACCGGAGTTTATTGCCCGCAATCCTCGCTATGAGAAAATTGGCTTACGTGATTTGTGCTTACAAATTCATGCTTTCTATGCGGAATATGATGTGGCTCGCTTGACCACGGAAATGTATTTGTCGGATATGGAGCCAGCCATGAAGCCCTCAGATGCTTTTGCCATGATGACCCATCGCAAAATTGATCGTGTTCCAGTGGATCAATTAGAAGGGCGGATTACCGCAAGCTTAGTCACACCTTATCCACCTGGTATTCCACTCTTAATTCCGGGCGAGCGCTTTAATAAAACGATTGTGGATTATTTGAAATTCACCCGAGTTTTCAATGACAAGTTCCCCGGTTTTGAAGCTGATGTTCATGGTTTGACCGTGGATACGGTGGGAGGCGTGAAGCAGTATTATGTGGATTGTGTAAGGCAAGAAGCCTAAATAAAACGCCATAAACTTAAAGTAAAGCGGCTAGTTTCAGTGACTAGCCGCTATGAGCTATTTTAAAGATGCCGCTCTAACCAGTCATTCACCCAAGGCTTATGCTCACGAATTTCATCTTTACTTAAACCTTTGAGCTCATGTGGAAACACCAGCCATTCATCTGTTTCATGAATAAAATAATCAGGCCGTAAATTAGTTTTATTCTTGTTGGGTTTAAAATAAGGCGTGGCAATTCGAATATCATGCGGCGTATTTAAGCGTGCTTCACTACGAATTTTATCTAAAGCAGCTTTAATACTATTTCCTGAATCAAATACATCATCGACGATTAATAACGAATCAGGTGCATTGATATGCTTAATTAAATATTCCAAACCATGTACTTTCACTTCACGAGCCGTTTGATTGAGACCCGTATAATAAGAGGTACGAATGGCTATATGATCAGTCGAGACGCCAAAGTATTCAAATAGCTCCTGTACCACAATGCCTACGGGTGTACCACCGCGCCAAATTGCAACAATAAAGTCTGGACGAAAGCCACTGTCATAGATTTTCTCCGCTAATTGGATGGAGCTATCCATTAAGTCTTGGGGAGTCAAAAAGACTTTAGTGATGGGTGTAGACACGAGATGATCCTTTCGCTAAGCGCCTGAAACTGGAGTCAGGACGTTAGCATCATTTTTGAGATTTCTCTATGTCGTTGTAAAGGCTGGGTCATATCCAAGCTTAAAAGCTGCCCGCGTTCAACCACCACGCGCCCATGAATCAATGACCAATCTACGGTAAAGTTTTGACAGAATACCGCAGCGGCAACCGGATCATGTCCCGCCCCTGCATAGTTTAGGCGGTTTAAGTCAATCGCGATTAGATCAGCAGCCTTGCCTACTTCAATCGAGCCAATATCATCACGTCCTAAGGTGGCTGCTCCCCCTCGAGTCGCTAAACGTAAAGCTTCTCGCGCCGACATTGCCGCAGGATTGCCTGCAAACCCCGCACGACCCCCTAAAGGCATATTGCTTGTGTATTGATGCGGAGCGATACGTTGAATCAACAGGGCTTGACGCGCTTCCGCTAATAAATGGCTACTGTCATTTGAGGCTGAACCATCCACCCCTAAACCGACTTTAACACCTGCTCGGGTCATTTGCGGAATAGGGGCGATCCCGCTGGCTAAACGCATATTACTGGTCGGGCAATGTGCGATGCCTGTACCGGTTTGGGCAAATTTCCGTATTTCAGCGTCATTTAAATGGACACAATGTGCATGCCAACAATCACAGCCTGTCCATCCTAAGGATTCAACATAATCAACGGGGCGCATCCCAAATTTTGCCAAACAAAACTGCTCTTCATCTAAAGTTTCGGCAAGATGGGTATGTAAGTGTACACGCGGATATTGCCGAGCTAATTGGGCGCTCTCACGCATTAAATCGGCTGTCACTGAGAAAGGCGAGCAAGGGGCAAGTACCATGCGCAACAGGCTATATTCACTGGCATCATGATAGGTTTCAATGAGACGCTGAGAGTCATTCAAAATAACAGCTTCTTTTTCAGTCACTCGATCAGGCGGTAAACCGCCTTGGCTTGCCCCTAGCGACATTGAGCCACGGGCGGCATGAAAACGGATGCCAATTTCTTGGGCAGCTCGAATTTGGCTATCGAGGGTGCAATCATTCGGGTAGATATATAAATGATCACTACTGGTCGTGCAGCCGGAGAGTATTAACTCAGCTAAGCCTGTTAAGGTACTGATATACACAGCTTCATCGGTAAGCTTAGCCCAGATGGGATACAGGGTTTTTAGCCAAGTGAATAAATCGGCTTCTTGTGCAACCACACGGGTGAGCGTTTGATACAAATGATGATGCGTATTGACTAAGCCCGGTAGGATGAGATGATCACGTAAATCAATCACTTGATCAGCATTGGTCGGCAAATCTTTGCTGGCTCCAACCTGTTTAATCAGATGATCTTCAATATAAACACCTGCATCCGTTAATTCTGTGCCTGCATCATCGAAAGTAGCGAGCAGCGTAGCATTTTTTAAGAGAATGGAAGACAAATTAGATACTCAGTGTGGATGGTTGATTGACAGCTAGCTATGTTACTACTAGTCATCTTACTAGCTGTGTTAGGGGTCAAACCTATTCCCTCAAGATTACTCTATTTTTATGCATCAAGGAGAGCGATTCAGTAAGGTTGGACAGTGTGGCTTGATTAATTCACAATGCAGCGTCTTATTAAAGGGTCGCTAGCGGCTAAGTGTCCTGATCATTTCTGTCTATTTCATCTATGCTTAAGAGGTTCCGTCATGAGCAAGTCTGAAGCCTTATTCCAACAAGCCCAACAAATCATTCCGGGTGGTGTGAATTCACCCGTGCGAGCCTTCCGTGGCGTTGGTGGTACGCCCCGCTTTATTGCACGTGCCGAAGGGGCTTATTTATTTGATGTCGACGGGCAACGCTATATTGATTATATCGGTTCATGGGGGCCGATGATTGCAGGGCATGCACATCCTGAAGTGGTGGCGGTAGTGCGTGAAGCGGCACTCTTAGGTTTAAGTTATGGCGCACCCACTGAGCAAGAAGTGCAAATGGCAGAAAGAATCAATGAAATCATGCCTTCAATGGAAATGCTCCGCATGGTCAGCTCAGGTACAGAGGCTACCATGTCGGCGATTCGCTTAGCGCGAGGTTTTACGGGGCGTAATTTTATTGTGAAGTTTGAAGGGGGCTATCATGGACATGGTGATTCACTCTTAGTGAAAGCGGGTTCGGGCTTATTGACATTTGGTCAGCCTAGTTCTCCGGGTGTCCCTGCGGAGCTTGCACAGTACACGCTAACACTTAATTTTAATGATAGTGCTCAAGTCCGTGAGCTGTTTGCGGTTCGTGGGCATGAGATTGCCTGCATTATCGTTGAACCCGTCTGTGGGAATATGAATTGTATTCCGCCTGCATCTGGGTTTTTGGCTTGTCTGCGTGAAGTCTGTGATGAATACGGTGCGGTGCTGATTTTTGATGAGGTAATGACTGGCTTTAGAGTCGCTCGAGGTGGAGCGCAGGCCTTATATGGAATTAAACCTGATCTTACGACTTTAGGTAAAATTATTGGCGGTGGTATGCCGGTAGGTGCTTTTGGTGGGCGGCGCGATATTATGGCCAAGCTTTCACCTTTAGGTGCGGTGTATCAGGCGGGTACTTTATCCGGTAATCCGATTGCGATGGCCGCAGGTTTAAAAATGATGGAAATCATTAGTCGCGAGGGTTTTTATCCGTTACTGAATGCAAAAACGACTAAACTTGTACAAGGTATGCAAGCCGCTGCGGATGAGGCGAGTATTCCGTTTAGCACCACGCAAGTCGGGGGTATGTTCGGT
>JBJOOT010000082.1:0-14500 GCA_046051185.1 Pseudomonadota bacterium
GCGCAGATTACTGCACGCGGATGATACTGCGGGTTTATGACAAATTGATGACAAAATGACTAAGCGTCTTTAACAAAAATCGGGAGTTAGTCACCTAACTCCCACCATGACAATTTAAGTTAGATACTTAGTTTTTACTATTAACTAGAGAGACTCGAGAACTTTTAAGCTTTTTGCTGCTTCACCATAAGCTTTACGCTCAGCTTCGGGCATTGGAATCATGCCTTTTTCAGCTAAATACCCTGTATCACCCCAAGCTGCATCACTGGTCAGCTCAGTCACGAACTCTTCAATACCTTTAACGGTACCGACATGCTCTTTCTTTACATAAACATATAAAGGGCGTGACACGGAATATTTACCCGCAGCGATGTTTTCAAAGGTGATGTCCACACCCTCAATCGGTGAACCTTTCACTTTGTCAGCATTTTGGTCTAAGAAGCTGAAACCGAAAATACCCACCGCTTTAGGATTGGCTTGCAGCTTTTGTACGATCAGATTGTCGTTTTCGCCTGCTTCGATGTATTTGCCATCTTCACGCATGCTATTGCAGATGGTTTTGAACTTGTCACTGTCTTCTTTTTCCAGCTTTTTAATCGCAGGGAAACTTTTGCAGCCTTCATGCATGACTAATTCAACGAAAGCATCACGAGTACCTGAGGTAGGAGGAGGGCCTAAGACCTCAATCGGCGCATCTGGCAACTCGGGATTAACTTCTTTCCAAGTTTTATAAGGATTAGGGATTAATTTTAAAGTCCCCATCACACCATCCATATTACCGCCGGCTGCTTCTGGAACTTCCTTAGCTAGAGCTAAAAACAGATCGCGGCGGGTGAATTTGTAAGTATCAGCCGCTTTAGCATTCGCTACTGCAATCCCATCATAGCCAATCTTGATTTCAATAGGGCCAACACCATTCTTTTTGCAATCTGCTAATTCGCTTTCTTTAATCCGACGAGATGCACCCGTCATATCAGCCGTTTCAACCGCAGCGCCTTCACAGAATAATTTCATGCCGCCACCCGTGCCCGTGGATTCAACTTTAGGGGCTGGATTGCCGGTTTTCTTGGCATAGTTTTCAGCGACTGTCGTAGTAAAAGGATAAACCGTTGAAGAACCAACGATTGAGATATTGTCACGAGCTTGTGCAGCACCAGTAGCAACCAGCAAGCCCGCTGCGATAGCCATAGACAGTTTTTTCATTTCAGCGTTCTCCATTCATTAAGCCTTAAGATGCTGCGCAGTGTAGAGCTTGAATATGACAAAGAGATGACAAACTGTCATTTTCAAGGATTTAATTTTTCCTCTAAAAACACTCTATAAACACCTTTAAGAACAATTACATAGAATATTCATAAGAGCGTCATTGATCTGCAGTAATCAAGGCACACACTGAGTTTTCTGTTGTTATTCATTGCGAGCTGCCTAAAACGATGTTGTGCGCCCCTAAGCTTAGTCATACTCAACACCGCACTCATTTAGCGGTGGTCACTGAGACTTGGCCGCCTGAAATTAATGGCGTCGCTCATACGATTAGTCATTTAGTTGCAGGCCTAACTGCACGAGGTGATTACCAAATCAGCTTGATCCGCCCCCAGCAAACTAATACCGAAACAGCCCTTGAAACTGCAAATTTGCAAGAGTTATTAGTACAAGGCTTTCGCCTCCCGTTTTATCGGCAAGTACGCTTAGGTTATCCACACTATTTACAGCTAAAACGTGTTTGGCAATCGAATCGGCCTGATTTAGTACAGATCGTCACAGAAGGCCCATTAGGCTATACCGCTTTATGTGCAGCCAGAAAACTGGGTATTCCCGTTATTAGTGAGTTTCATACCCATTTTGACCAATACAGTGGCTATTATCATTTAAGCAAACTCACCGCACTCGCTGGGCGCTACTTAAGGTATTTGCATAACCAAACCCTCTTGACCTTAGTACCCACACAGGAATTATCCCAACAACTCCAAGCCAAAGGTTTTCAGCGCTTAGCGGTTGTAGAGCGTGGGATTGATAAAAGCTTATTCAATCCCACGCGGCGGAGCGACCCTCTACGCACACGGCTAGGGCTTGCCCCTGAGCAATTATTGGTAACGCTTGTCTCACGCTTGGCTCAAGAAAAAAACTTAGACCTCGCCTTTACTGCCTTTCGGGCGATTCAACAACTTGTACCTCAAGCACGCTTTTTAGTAGTTGGAGATGGCCCTGAACGCAGTCGTCTACAAAACCTGCATCCCGATTGCATTTTTGTAGGTATGCAGACAGGGGTCGCTTTAGCCGAACACTATGCCAGTGGCGATTTATTTATCTATCCAAGTACCAGTGAAACCTTTGGCAATGTGGTTATTGAAGCGATGGCCAGTGGCTTACCGGTTGTGAGTTTCGACTATGCGGCGGCTCATCAATATATTCGGCATCAAGAAAATGGCTTCAGTATCAAGCTATATGATCCAGCTGCCTTTATTCAAGCCGCTGTCCAGCTGGCATTTGACCCTAAGTTACGCCGAAATTTAGGTCAGCAAGCCCATTTGAGCACTCAAGATTTAAGCTGGCAGCGGGTTACGGCTGCTTTAGATCATACGATTCAAACTTTACTGCAGGAGAAAAACAATGAAACTGCTTCATCAATTAAATGCGCGTGAAATTCCCATCTGCTTACTGCTCAACCGGATTAATCGTATGCGCCCGATTAGCCGTTTTTTTGCTGGTATTAGTCGCTTAGGCAATGGTGTGTTTTGGTACACCTTGATGCTGATGTTGCCGCTGATTTATGGCGGGTCGGCTCTTTATGTTTCACTCCATATGGGGCTAGTCGGTTTGCTGGGCTTAATGATTTATAAGCTACTCAAAGGCTCAACTTTACGAGTACGCCCTTATCACTACAACACGGCTATTTTCCAAAATGTGGCCGCTTTGGATCAATTCAGCTTCCCCTCTGGGCATACCTTACATGCAGTGAGCTTCACACTGATCTTGCTGCACTATTATCCAGAATGGTCTTATTTAGTGATTCCATTTGCAGCACTCACGGCTGTCTCACGAGTTGTGCTGGGTTTGCATTATCCGAGTGATGTGCTAATCGGTGCTTTGATTGGCGCGAGCCTCGCCTTTAGTAGTTTTCTAGCGCTGGCTTAAATCAGCCTAGTTTAGGGCTGATTTTAAGCTGATTTAAAGCCAATTTAACAAGGAGTGTGTTATGCAAGGCTTACGTCCTGTCACCTTAGAGGGCAAACTCATCCGCTTAGAACCGTTAACCAAATGGCATGCCCCTGATCTCTTAAAGGCTGCACGCGACGAAACCATTTGGAAATATATGTTCTATGGCAATTTAGCCGACCCTCCGACCATGAATACCTTCATCAGCCAAGCCATTCGCCTGCGGGATGCAGGTAGCGATTTGCCCTTTGCAGTGATACACAAAGCTACTGATCAAGCGATCGGCTGTACCCGCTTTCGAGATATTTGCCTCAAACATTTTAAGCTAGAAATTGGCGGGACTTGGTATGCCAGCGACTATCAGCGTAGCGGTGTCAACCTAGAGAGCAAATATTTATTAATGCGCCATGCCTTTGAAACCTTTGGTATTTTACGTGTACAGTTTAAAACCGATATTCGTAATCTGCGCTCACGTCAATCCTTAGAAAAAATGGGCGCGATACCCGAAGGTATTTTAAGACGCAGCGCCATCATGCCTGATGGAGTGATTCGTGACACACTCATCTATAGCATTCTCGATACCGAATGGAGTCATGTAAAACAGAACTTAGAACAGCGTATGGAGCGCTTTAATCATCCCTACGCCTCTGAGTATTTGAATAGCTTGCCAATGGGGTCAACCCAAATTCAGCAAGCGACTAATCACTGATAGATTACCAAAGAAGCCGTAAAGCCACCTTCCTTCAGGTGGGGGATATAAGGCTATCGGCGTGAGCCGATGAGTGTTAAAATAGTTTCCGTTGGTTAGGCTGCTGCCTAATTGCTCCTGTCTAGTGTGTACACGGGGACAAGGTGAAGTAAGAGGAATAGCATCTTCCTCCCGTTCGGACATGGACGGCTGTACTAAGGAATCCTCTCCGTTCACGCAGAGGTGGATGTCAATGATACGCTACTGATTACTGACTAGCGTACTTATTTCAAAAGCGGCGAATACTCGGGATTATAATTACCCAGCGGATAGGGGCGGTTTTCGTCAATACCCGTGCGAGTATTTCCTGCTCGATAGGTAAAGCTTGCCGGATCATCCAACTCAACGGCTCGCTCAGTAATTAATTCACCGGTTTGATAAGGCCTGCCATCGACTGTGGTCAAAGCTTCTGCCGGTTCGCGGAAATGTCGATACGCCCACGGTGTAGCAGCAAAGACATCCTTACCGAAGTGATAACGTTGGCTTACTACCACCTGCCGATAGCGAGCGGCAGCCGCCAAAGCCTCTTGCTGAGGAGGATACAGAAATACGCCCTGCACTTGACCTTGGTCTTGCAGATGTTTGCCTTTAGCTGTCAATTCGCGCATTAAACGCTGCCGCAAAGCTTGAGTCTGCTGGAAAGTGCTTGCCTCCCCAGCCCTTAAGCGCGGCCAATCTGCACTATAGCCCTGCTCTTGGCGAATCTCATGCGCTAACCATGATTCAATAGAGGCTGGCATCTCACCATACAGGCTCGCACCGACCACCGTCTCTAAGAAATAACGCAACTCCCCAACCCCTAAGCTACGATTAATCGGATCAGCCTGCTGAGCTTGACCGGGGACAGCACTTGGCGAGGCAGTTTTATCCGCTTGATAGCTTAAATAATTCATTTCCTGCCAACCTAAATGACCCGAAAATTTGCGTGCCAGCGCCCAAGTACTATCTATGGTATTCCCCGTACCGGAAGTAAAGCTTGGAAACTCAGTACGTGTAATGCCACTGTGGCAAGCAATGCATTGCGTCATTTCTTCACGGGTTTGTGGGCGTAAACCACCATTTTTGTCCTCAATAAATCCTGCAAGTAGCCACCCTGCCCCATTATCAACCCAACCTTGCTCATCATTACCATAGATCCCACTTCCCTCGGCTTTTTCGGCAGGGCGAAAATGGCTCGGTTGCCAAGCACGTGTTTTATACATATAACGAATTTCTTTGACGCGCCGACTCCGTGTCCCTGGAAATGGACTGATACTCGGATCTGAGCCATCCGCTTGTACATCAACATAATGCAATGGATGTGCAAACTCAGTCCCTAATGGATACAGACCACGCTCTACCTTGATAGATTGAGCCTTACCCCAGTACTGCTTTGGACTCGTGGGGGTAAGGCGATCTTGAATCGCTTGCTCTAGTAAATCTAAGTTCGCCTGATAAACCGCTAAATCAAACTCCCCTGCTTCAGTCTGCATAAACGGCACGGGCAAACGAATATACACCCCTGACACTGAGCCTGTGAGTGGCGTAAAAATACCATAGGGCATAAAATTTAAAGCCCGCCAACCGGTGAGCCAACCCTGTTCATCTTGAAACAAACCCTGCTTAGCTTGGGTACTGCGTACAAAACCATCGGCTTTAGCCGGTAGGTCTTGTGGATTAAGGGCAGGAAATAAGCGAAAGGGTATTTGTAAACCGGCATCCCAAGCTCTTAAATCCCCTTTACGTTGTTCAAAGGCGGCTTGCCAATTATCACTACGAATATAGGTTTGCATATCCCAAGTTAAGGGATCTAAACCTAAACTTGCGACTACTTGACGCAGCACTTCAGGTTTTAAGGTATTTTCCCAATGATTGACACTGGCTAAGGGTGCATAGCTATCATAGGGCGCATAGGCGTATTCCAATTGAAAATTACCAATCCGTGGCTCAGCCCCCGCTTGCGGATTATTATTACCTAAATTCGCTTTATAGGCCGCATTGGTATGGCAATACTGGCAAGTATTCTGTGCTCCTCGGGAGGTTTCGGTATAGCATTGCGCAGGAATTTGCGGATAGGGGTTACTAAACCGCAGCGGGCTAATCACCGAACCTTGTAAGCCTAGACCTACACTCGGTTTAGTCTCAGTGACTAAATGCATTTGATCCTCACAAGCACTCAGCAAAAGAGCGCTACTCGCCAACAAACCCGTCAAGATTTTCATCAGTGTATCCCATAAAAAAGGTCGATGATTTGCACCATCGACCTGAAGAGAAGTGAACTCAAACCTTATTAATTATGCAATGAAAATAAATAGGCTATTTAATCGCTGGCAAGCCACTGATATAGCCGATATTAGCATCGAACTTGTCGATCTTCGCTAAAGCCGCATCCACCACCGCATTTGTACCCGTGTCCCAATCACCATGATGCTGGCTATTACTCATAATATAAGCATACCCATTGAGGTCTTCGAGGACTTGCAAACCGGTATTTTCACCCCCCGCAACGGCACTTAAAATACGAGTCAACTTCTTGGCATCGACGTTATAAGCCCAGACGAAATTATTCACATGCATACCTGAATCTTCGCCGATGAATAAAGTACGCATTTTTTCAGCAAAGAAAATATTGTCGGTATTAGCGATTTTCGCTGGATTCGCGGTATTACCTAAAGCATCTGCGGTACTTAGTGGCTCACCCAATAAAGCCGACTCCACATACATATTCGTAGCCACATAATCAGAATTGATGGCATTGCCTGCACTGTCTTTTTGACCGGATTGCAAATCGGCTGAGTAAGTTGCACCAGCTGAATTTTTTGCTAATTTAATATCATTGGCTGGCTCGCCAGTAGTATCCGTCATGCTGTCACGAATCGCCGACATCGCTAGATATAAGCGCTTATCTTTCGCATTGACCGCGATACCCTCCATTTTAGTGAACTCGGTCGTTGCCCCTTTTAAAGCGGCATAACGACGAGTTTCTAAGAAAGCCGCTGCTTGATCTTGTCCTGAACGCACGATTAGACATTCATCAGCCGTCGAGCCAGCTCGCACTCGTTTATAAGCGGTCGGGCAAGCTCCATTTGTTGGCGCGGCCGCATCAAAAATACTACTGAAGCTTGCCGCATCGGCTAAAGCCTTAATCTCAGCATCGGTTCCATGCCCTAATTTAACCCAAGTTAGCGTGGCTTTACCGCCCGCATCTGCACTGGTTTGTGTCCATTTAGCGGCATAGATCGTACCTGCAGATAAATCACCCGACTTATCCGCCACGAACATGGCCATTAAACCGTGAGTGCCATCATCGCCAAAATAAGCGGTTTTGCCATCGGGCATGACTTTAGACATTTCCCAAGTACCGCGTCCCATTGCGTAATGCTTGACAACTTTGGTCGTACCATCCGCATTAACGGTCACCTCAGGAATAATACCGTGATGATAAGGATTAGCCGTTTGCTCAGATTTGTAATAGATTTCGTTTAAAGCTTTTAAACCAGCCGTGGTCGCCGTGTAGTTGCTCGCTAAAGGATTGTATTGCAGATCATAATCTTCTTCTGAACCTAAATGAGTATTCCAAGGTGTTTGCGAGCCAAAGCAAGGAATCCATAAGCCATTCACACCCGCAAAATCAATCGGACGCTGTGACTTAATACTGAGCTTACCATCCGCCGCTTGGGTTAAAGCGGTCAACAGCATACTCATTGGCATACGGGTATACCAACCCTCTTTCGTATACGCCGTGCTCCCATCCGATAGTAACCAATCATATTCAAGATGATTCACCAAAAACAAATTGCCACCCACACTTAATAAGCTATTTGCATCCGGTGTTTCTGCAATGACGGGTTGCCCCATTGGGTCTTTAATCGCTTCCATTTTATAGTTATACAATTGACCCGCTGCATAGGCATTCCCACCGACTTTATCTTTTACCCCAAATAACTTGTTATAAGTCAGTGGATATTGGGCACTACTGCCATCCGTATAAGTCACGGTAGCGACCGAGCTACTATGCGTTTTAGCCATAGCCTCTGCTGTAGCAGGAGCGGGCGTGCTACTAAACTCAATAGATTTAAAGGTTTTAGTTGAGCTACTATTACCACTCTCATCACAAGCCGCTAAAGCGGCGGCGACTGCTAAGCTTAGCATTGAAAATTTCAGCGGTTGCATCACAGATTCCCTATTCCAATTTGTATCGTTAGATGCGGCTACTCTAGGGAGAAAACTTTGCAGTTCTATGAAGCTCAGATGGCAATTCTGTGAATTAACCCCTCACTATTGATTATTTTTTATAAATAAATCTTATGATTAGCCAATAACCACAAGCTTTAGAAACTAATACCACCATTGAAGGTCTAGATTGAAAGTCTAGCTTGTAACTGAATATTTTATGCTTCATCCTTTACAAGCCAATTTACAAACCAATACGAGAGGAAATTTATGTCCGCATTAAAACTCATAACTACCACTTGTTTTGTGCTTGCAATAACAAGTATTTTACCGAGCACTCAAGCCGCTAGCCCACCCGCTATCTCGCCACCTAGCCCTGTCGACATGAGCGTAACAATGCAGCCTTTTCCTAAACCACAAGCCAATGATCAACGCCTTGTGATTCGTCTCCCCCAACGGCAGAATGAACAAAACTTATTGGTCAAAATCACGCCCGGTAAAAATGCTACCGTTGACTGCAATACACAGGCCTATAGTGGTCAATTAGAAACCAAAACACTGCAAGGCTGGGGTTATGATTTTTATGTATTACGCACCGATGGCAAGATGATGTCGACGATGATGGCCTGCCCAGCTAATAGCAAGCGAACTGCCTTTGTCCCCGTGGCGGCTGCTCAACAAACAATCAGCTACAACAGTAGAATGCCTTTAGTTTATTATGTGCCCAAAGGCTTTACGGTGAAATACGAAGTTTTCGTACCACAGCAACTAGGTTTTGCCAAACCCGAATAAACGCGCAGCCGTTAAAAAAATTCAATACCCCCCAAGTGCTTCTACTACTTGCCAACGCCCCTTGAGCTGGCGTAAAAAGTAAGAAGCTTGTTGGGATGAGGTGGGGACTATTCAAAACAGTGCCACCGTACATCGGTTAAACAAGCATCAAACGCTTGAGTCTAGTTGCTTAAGCGATTAACGCAAGTTATAAGGCCAGTTATGACGACCACACCCCAAACATCTGAGCACGAAAAAATTGTTATTGTTGATACTGCTAGCGTACCTGCTGGCCGTATCGCCCGTCTTGCACGCCTTGGTTCTTTAGCCACAGGCGTAGCCGGAGGTATGCTAGCCGAAGGCGCTCGCCAACTAGCCCACGGCCATCGTCCTAAAATGGGTGAGCTATTGCTAACTCCTGCCAATGCTAAACGGGTCGCCGATGAACTCGCACGTTTACGCGGTGCTGCGATGAAGGTCGGGCAGCTCCTCTCGTTAGATGCAGGCGATTTATTACCCCCTGAACTCAGCGAGATTTTTGTTAGCCTACGCGCTGACGCCAAACCCATGCCCTTGAATCAGCTGACTCAAGTTTTGGAAGAAAACTGGGGTAAGGATTGGAGTCGCCAATTTAAACAATTTAGCCTCCAACCGATTGCAGCAGCCTCCATTGGGCAAGTGCACTCTGCACAAACTCAAGATGGCCGCCATGTGGCTTTGAAAATTCAATATCCCCATGTACGCGAAAGTATTGATAGCGATGTAGATAATGTCGCTACTTTATTACGCTTATCAGGGCTAATTCCTAAAGGCGTTGACTATCAACCTTTACTCAATGAAGCAAAGCGCCAGCTTCGTCAAGAAGCCGATTATCTGCGTGAAGCGGACTACATGCGGCAATATCAAGCGCTCTTAGCGGATAGCAAGCATTATACACTGCCCCAAGTGTATAAAGACCTGACCACCACGAATATCTTGGCTATGTCCTTCATGGGCGGTACTCCGATTGAACGTATTTCCTATGCCTCACAGGCCGAGCGGGATCAAGTCATGGCTGGTTTATTGGGCTTATTATTCCGCGAAATTTTTGAATTCCGTTTAATTCAAACCGATCCTAATTTTGCTAACTACCGTTACGACCAAAAAAATCAGCAACTGATTCTGCTCGATTTTGGTGCCACTCGTGAATACCCTATACAGATTGCGGAAGCCTATCGCCAGCTGATGCAAGGCGCAATTGAATATGACCGTGCTAAAATGGATGCCGCTGCCGCACAAATTGGTTTCTTCCAAGCGCATATTCACCCCCAACAGCGCGAAGCGGTCATTGACCTATTCAATCAGGCTTGCGAGCCTTTACGTTGGCAAGGTATCTATGATTTTGGCGCTTCCAGTTTAGCAGGTCGGATTCGGGATGCGGGTCTAGTACTTAGTATGGAGCAAGGTTATTGGCATACGCCACCTGCCGATGCTTTATTCTTACATCGTAAACTCGGTGGTTTATATCTATTGGCGGCTAAACTACGCGCTAAAGTAGATGTGCGTAGTTTGTTTGAACCCTATACTCACTAACACCTAGCTATTCATTCGTCCAAAAATGAACCATAGCCAATGCTGAATCATCCCCATGTGCTGAAGCGCGTGGGATGATAGTGCATTTGATTACCTTACCTCGCTCAAGCTACCACCTAAACCATGAGTACGCTTAAGCAGCTATATTCCAATCTAAAAACAGCCATTGATTATCTGATTACTAGCTAAGCTTATGCACTTGTACGCCATGCTGAACACAAACTTGTGCGAGCTTAGGCTGCACTAAACTATCGATAAATAAGCCTGTTAATTGCGAAACATGCCCCACTCGTACCGGCGCTGTGCGTTCTAATTTGCTTTTATCAGTGACCAAAAAACGGTCACGAGCATTACTTAAAATAGCTTGAGTCACCCGTACCTCCCGATAATCAAAATCTAGCAAAGCGCCCTCTTCATCCAAAGCTGAAGCACCGATAACGGCATAATCTAATTTAAATTGCTTGACGAAATCCGCAGTCGCCTCACCAATGACACCACGGTCGGCATGACGCACGACTCCCCCTGCGATGATCACTTCAAAGCTTGAGTTTTGAATCAGAATATTCGCCACATTCAGATTATTAGTAATAATCATCAGATTCTGATGAGCCAGCAAAGCTTGTGCAACGGCTTCGGTGGTTGTGCCGATATTAATAAATAGCGAGCTATTATTCGGAATTTGTGCTGCACATAATTGCCCAATTAAGCGCTTTTCCTCTGCAGCCATATTACGGCGTTGTTCGTAATCGACATTACTCACCCCCGAAGGCAAAAGCGCCCCTCCATGTACCCGTGCTAATAAGCCAGCTTCGCAAAGCTCATTCAAGTCTTTGCGGATCGTTTGGGGGGTAACTTCGAACATAGCGACCAGTTCATCGACCAAGACACGCTCAGCACTGCGTGCTAGAGCCATAATTTGTTGTTGGCGTAATGACTGTTGCATTACCCTCTCCTTTACAGGTCTGAATGCCTAAAATATAGCGAAATAACGAAAACAAATCTTGCAAAAACGAAAATATCTGTTGATACTTCGGGAAGCAATCATCGCACTATAAAGTAACTACAGGATAGTATCGATGCTAAACTCATCTTCCCCTCAAATCTATGATCTAGCCGTGATTGGCGGCGGTATTAATGGTTGTGGCATCGCCCGCGACGCGGTGGGGCGTGGTTTGAAAGTTCTACTCGCAGAACAAGGGGATTTAGCGCAAGGTACTTCGTCCGCTAGCACCAAATTAATTCACGGCGGTTTACGCTATTTAGAATATTATGAGTTTCGTTTAGTGCGAGAAGCACTTTCGGAACGTGAAGTCTTATTAAAAAATGCGCCACATATTATTTGGCCTTTACGCTTTGTCCTCCCTAATAATAAAGCTGTCCGGCCGGCTTGGTTGGTGCGCTTAGGTTTATTTTTGTATGACCATATTGGCGGGCGTAAACGCCTAGCAGCTACCCAAACGATTCAGCTCCAGCGTCATGCTGAGTTTGGTGATCCCCTTAAAGATGATTTTAAAGTCGCTTTTGAATACTCTGATTGCTGGGTCGATGATGCACGCTTAGTGGTACTGAATGCCTTAGATGCGGCTCAGCGGGGTGCAGATATTCACGTCCAAACCCGTTGTACTGGCGCTAAACGAGTGAATGGCATTTGGCAAGTAAGCTTGGAAAACCAAGAAACGAAACAAAGCGCAAACATTCAAGCGCGTATTTTAGTCAATGCGACAGGGCCTTGGATTGATCATTTATTACATGAAGTCAAAGCCCTAGCTGAAAATAAGCATAATGTGCGTTTAGTACGTGGCAGTCATGTGATTGTGCCCAAACTCTATGCCCATGATCGAGCGTATTTTTTCCAAAATACCGATGGGCGCATTATGTTTGCGATCCCTTACGAGCAGAATTTTACCCTGCTTGGCACGACCGATGTCGATCATCATGGCAGCTTAAAGCAAGTCGAAATCACCGAACAAGAAACACAATATCTTTGCGATGCAGCGAGTTTGTATTTTAAAAAGCCGATTGAACGCTCCTCAGTCGTTTGGACTTATGCAGGTGTACGCCCACTTTACGATGATGGTGCAAGCCAAGCCCAAGCCGCCACGCGTGAATATGTGTTACGGGTAGAAGATGACGCGGGGCAAGCCCCTTTATTGAATGTATTTGGCGGCAAAATCACAACCTACCGACGTTTAGCAGAAGATGCTTTAAGTAAATTACAAGCATGGTTACCTCATGCGAGTGCTGAGTGGACTAAGGATGCAGCCTTGCCGGGCGGAGAATTCGCTTTCGAAGATCGGGCGAAATTAGTTCAGCAATTACAGCATGACTATCCCTTTGTCGATCAAGCTTGGGCTGAAAGCTTAATGAGTCGCTATGGTAAGCGTGCTTGGGATTTATTAGGGGACGCTAAAAATTTAGCTGACTTAGGACAGGCCTTAGGTGCTAGTTTAACAGAGCGTGAAGTTGATTTTTTACGTAAAACAGAATGGGCTAAGGATGCGGAGTCGATCTTGTGGCGGCGTAGCAAATTAGGGCTACACATGACCACTGAACAACGCGCAGCATTCCAAGCGTGGCTACAATAAGCACGCGGCTATCAGGAGGAGGGAGATAATTCATGAGTTTGACACTGGAACGAGTGTCCAAGGTCGTCGGGGGGGATAACTATATTTATCCTACGGATCTACACCTTGAAGCAGGCAGTTTAAATGTTTTGCTCGGCCCTACCTTATCTGGCAAAACCAGTTTGATGCGCCTTATGGCAGGTTTGGATCTGCCGAGTACTGGGCGAATTTTATGGCAAGGCCAAGATGTGACGGGTAAGCCTGTACAAGAACGTAATATTGCGATGGTCTACCAGCAATTCATTAACTACCCGTCTATGTCTGTCTACGAGAATATTGCTTCCCCCTTACGCATTCGTGGTCTAAAACCCCAAGAAGTGGATCAACGTGTGCAAGCGGCGGCTGAGTTACTCAAACTGACCCCCATGCTGCAACGTAAACCCTTAGAACTTTCTGGTGGTCAACAGCAACGTTGTGCTTTAGCGCGTGCCTTAGTGAAAGAGGCAGATTTAGTCTTATTGGACGAACCACTGGCTAATCTTGATTACAAACTGCGTGAGGAATTACGCGAAGAGTTACCTCGAATTTTTACAGCCTCGGGGGCGGTCTTTGTTTATGCAACTACCGAACCCACTGAGGCCTTATTGCTAGGGGGAAATACCGCTACATTGTGGGAAGGACGGCTTACCCAATTTGCTCCGACCCTAGAAGTGTATCGCCAGCCAAACTCGATGATAACCGCACGGGTCTTTTCTGATCCGCCAATGAATTTCCTAAAGCTTAGTAAACAAGCTCATCAATTACAGTTTGATACTGGGCAAACGGTGTTAGCCCACGGTGCACTCTCGCACTTAGCAGATGCAGTCTATCACTTGGGCTTTCGCCCGAATCATTTAAGTTTAAGACCCACGAGTCCTGATGCTTTAAGTTTTAAGGTGACCGTAACGGTTGTGGAAATCAGTGGTTCAGAAAGCTTTGTGCATCTCAAACACGGTGAGCGGCGTTGGGTCGCTTTGTTAAGTGGTATTCACGAACCAGCACCTGACACAGAGCTTATAGTTTATGTTGATCCCAAGCATTTGTATGTATTTGCAGCTGATGGCTCACTCATTAACCTGTCTGCACACTCAGACCGCCTAAGGAATTAGTATGGCAGAGATTTATCTGAAAAAACTGGCACATAGCTATCTCCCAAACCCACAAAAGCCGGAAGATTATGCACTGAAAGAAATTGATCAGGTTTGGGAAGATGGTAAAGCTTATGCCCTACTCGGCTCATCTGGCTGTGGTAAATCGACCTTACTCAATATTATTTCTGGCCTACTCACACCTAGCCAAGGTCAAGTGCTCTTCGATGGTCAAGAGGTCACTCATCTACCTACTGAACAACGCCATATTGCTCAAGTATTCCAGTTTCCGGTGGTCTACGACACTATGACGGTCTATGACAATTTGGCTTTCCCTTTGCGTAATCGTAAACAAGACGAAGCTAGTATTCAAATCCGTGTCGCCGAAATTGCTGATATGTTGGAATTAA
>JBJOOT010000083.1:0-14399 GCA_046051185.1 Pseudomonadota bacterium
TAAACAGTTTTTCTGAAATAAAGGTAAGTAAGATATAGAAGATAAAAAGCACTAAATAGTATTTCCAGCGCCAATCAGGATGTACTAAACCTGCAAGTGGTAAATAATTCGGTGCACCTAAGCGATCCGCCCAAGCCACAATATCCGTAATCTGTAACAATGAAAGTAAGGAAGTGGCCTTCAATAATAATAACCAAACATTAGACAGACCGGGCAAAGCATAGACCCACATTTGCCGAACCTGAAAGCGCCAAAAGACTTCACGTTCATTAAAACCGAAGGCATGAGCGGCCTCTAACTGCCCCTTTGGAACAGCCTTTAAAGCTCCATAAATCACATTCGCCGCAAAAGCGCCATACACAATCCCCAAAGAGAAGCAGGCCATCACCATGTATTCAGTGGTTGTTAAAAACCATTGTGCCTCTTTACAAGCGACCCCACCAGCGGCTGCAAGCGCATCCGGTGAGCAATACATTTTTGCCATCAGGTATTCAATACCTTGCTCGAAAGCTAAGGGGAAAAATAGCAAAAAGAGTACATCGGGTACACCACGCACCATTGTAGTGTAAATATCACCCAGCCAACGTAAGGGAGCAAATTTTGAGAGCTTCGCACCCGCACCCAACAAGCCAAAAACCACCGCTAAACCTGCACCACACACCGCAGCAATCAAGGTATAGCGCACACTGGCATACCAAGCTAAATGTTTACCATTGGTGAGATAGGCTAAGCTAGCCATACCGTCGGGGCCCAAGTAATCGATGAGCCAAGTAGGAAGCATCTCAAGCATGAAATACCCTTTGTTAGATGATCAACTCACTACAGTTATCCTCTAGCAACTCGTGCTAGAGGTAGCATTTAAGCAATACTGATAAACAATAATACTATCGAGAACAGCCTATTTTTTATAAAAAGGGCCAACCTTAAAATAGGTTTTGATTAGCTCATCTAAACTGCCATCTTTTTTCATTTCAGCTAAGGCCGCATTGAGCTTTTCATGCAATTTAGCATCATCAGGGCGCATACCAATACCAATGCCGCCCCCGATCATTTCGCTTGGCCCTACCACTACTAATTCACCATTAGAGCCATCAACGGCAGTACGGATAAACTCACCATCAGCTAATACAGCATCAACAGTACCCGCCATTAAATCGGCTAAAGACTGATCCGGTTTTTCATAGGCTTTAACAGTATTTTTGGCTGCCCATTTATCTTGGACAAAAGTCGCTTGGATGGTCGCCCCTTGAACACCAATATTTTTACCTTCTAATTTATCGAAATCTAATTGAGTATCCTTTTTAGCGGCATACAGTGAAGGATCAACCGGTTTGTATTCTTCACTAAAAGCAATGCTTTTCTTACGCTCATCAGTGATCGACATGCCCGCCATAATCGCATCGTAATTACCCGCTAATAAGTTAGGAATAATCGAATCCCATTCATTCACAACAAATTCACAGGTCATATTGGTACGTTTACAAAGCTCATTGCCGAGGTCAATTTCAAAACCCGCTAATTTACCTTGGTCATTCATGAAGTTATAAGGAGCATACGCACCCTCAGTGCCAATCCGCAGTTTATCTTCTGCGAAGACTTGACCACTGATTAAGGCTGTCCCCAAACTAATTGCTAATAACCATTTCTTGCTCATGCGATACACTCCAATTGGATATTATTTCATAGACGTATTGGATAAAAACTGCTTTAAGCGCTCAGACTTAGGCTTACTAAAGACCTCAGAAGGATGCCCCTGTTCCTCAATCAGGCCTTGGTGTAAAAAAATCACTTTATTCGACACATCCCGAGCAAAGCCCATTTCATGCGTAACCACCAGCATGGTCATGCCCTCTTCTGCAAGCTTACGCATGACGGACAATACCTCCCCGACTAATTCAGGGTCTAAGGCTGAGGTGGGTTCATCAAATAAAATGGCATCAGGGCGCATGGCTAAGGCGCGGGCAATTGCTACCCGTTGCTGTTGACCACCAGATAAAAACGCGGGATACGTATCGGCTTTATGCGCGATACCAACTTTATTCAGATAATCCAAAGCGATTTCACGGGCTTCGGCTTTATCCACGCCCTGCACGCGCACGGGTGCTTCCATTACATTTTCAAGAATATTCAAATGCGCCCAAAGATTGAACTGTTGGAAGACCATCCCGACGCGGCTACGCAAATGCTGAACTTGCTTAGGATCAACCGCTGTGCGCACACCCTTATGACTGGTTTTAAGCTTGATGGCCTCGCCCGCGAGATGAATCTCGCCTTGGTCTGGCATTTCAAGAAGATTAATACAGCGTAGAAAAGTTGACTTACCAGAACCTGACGAACCAATCAAAGAGATAACATCGCCAGCCTCGGCTTGCAGCGAAATACCATGCAAGACTTCTAACGAGCCAAAGCGCTTGTGGATGTTTTGCACATCAAGGACTGCCGCCATTCAATCACCTTCCTCTTCTCATACCCAAGCCATTGATAGCTCGCATTATGAGCTGCGCTATAAGCTGAATGCAAGACTCTCTCCAAAGCAATACAAATAGTTACCGCCAATACACACAACCCATCGGGCTATAACTTGCAAGACCCGTACTAGTCACCTATGTTGTAACTATCAGATCTTATTTCTAGAGAAACTAACAATGTATGCATTAAAACGTTTAGCGGCGGCCTTATTATGTACTCTACCTCTGACGATGGCTGAGGCTGCCGAACTGAGTTATCACTACGGTGATCAGGATTACAGCGGTAAAACTCTACCTGCGGCTGTGCGCATCCAATTGAACGAGCTAGAAACCAAAGTCAATCAACAACGCCAAGATATTATCGACCAATATATCTTGGATGCTTGGCTACGTGAAAAGGCCAAGGCGGAGGGTAAAACCCCTGAAGAAGTGGCTGCTAAGGTTTTAGAAGTTACCGAGCCAGACGAAGCTGCCTTACGCAAATTTTATGATCAAAATTGGGAACGCATCCAAAAGCCGTATAAAGAAGTTAAAGATGAATTAGTGGGCGCTGTATGGGCTGAACGTCAACAAGAAAAAATGAAAGAAGTCTTAAAACAAATTGCCACCGAGAAAAATTATAAAGTGAGCTTGCCTGAACCCGAAGCCTTAGTTTTTGAAGTCAAAACTGAGAACTACCCTAGCAAAGGCAGTAGTAATCCTAGTGTGACCTTGGTTGAATTTGCTGATTTTCAATGCCCACACTGCAAAGAAGGCTCAGAAATTGCGGATAAAGTATTAGAAAAATATAAAGATAAAATGCGAATTGTCTATCGACATATGCCCATTAATCCCTCTGGGATCTCACGCAAACTTGCAGCCGCTTCGATTTGTGCGGAACAACAAGGCAAATTCTGGGAATACCATGATTTAGCCTTCAAAAACCAAGAAAAGCTTGATGATAACTCAGCCTTAAAATTAGCTAATGAATTGAAATTGGATGAAGCCAAGCTAAAAACTTGTCTGGATGATCCTAAAACTAAAGAAGCCTTGGATGCCTCTGAAGCAGAGGGACGCAATCTAGGCGTGAATGGCACACCTGCCTTTTTTATTAATGGTAAACCTTTCCGTCCGCAATTGGATATGGAAAAGGAATTGATTGCAGCTATTGAAAGCGCTTTGAATCCTAGTAGTACAACCAGTAACACAAGCCCAGCAAGCTCTAGCACCAGCACAACACCCCCGGCTACAACCGGTGCAGGGGTTGGCACTTGCAATAGTGGCACAGCGACCACAGGTACTGATGCAAACTGTAAACCTGAATAAGCGCAGGTATAGAAAAAGGGGTAGTTTGCGCTACCCCTTGCTAGTTTTGCTAAGCGCTCACTTCTGCTAAGGATGCGGCCAGCATATCCAAACCTTGCTTCAACTGCGCATCTGGCACGGTCAAAGGCATTAGAATCCGAATCACATTCCCATAAATGCCACAAGACAAGAGAATCAAACCCTTCTCGCGTGCTTTGGCAACTAAAGCCGTTGTTAATTCAGGGGCAGGTTTGCCCTCTTTCATTAACTCAATGGCAATCATCGCGCCTAAACCACGTACTTCGGCAATCACCGGATATTGCTTGGCTAAATCTTGTAAGCGGGTAGTGACCTGTTCGCCAAGTGCACGACAACGCTCTAACAGCTTTTCCTCTTGAAAAACCTCTAAAACAGCTAAGGCTGCTGCACAAGCGATGGGGCTACCCCCATAAGTCCCCCCCAAACCACCAGGGCCGACCACATCCATGATCTCGGCTTTTCCTACCACCCCCGCTAGCGGAAAACCACCCGCAATGGATTTTGCAAAGGTCGTTATATCCGCCGCCACCCCCATTTGTTCCATCGCAAAAAAACTACCGGTACGCCCAGCACCGGTTTGGACTTCATCCGCAATTAAAACAATGCCGTGCTTGTCACAAAGCTCACGCAAGCCCTGCATAAATGCTTGCGGTGCAACATAGAAACCACCTTCACCCAACACAGGCTCTAACAGAATCGCTGCAATATTTTGTGGCTCAGCATCAAATTTGAAAATGCGCTCAATCGAAGCTAAAGCATCCGCTGTACTCACTCCATGCAGCTGATTAGGATACATGGCACGGAATACATCGCCGGGCATAATCCCCATCCCTGCACTATAAGGCGCTACCTTGCCGGTTAAGGCTAAAGTTGCCATGGTACGCCCGTGATAGCCCCCTCCAAACGCAATCACACCCGTTCGTTTGGTAAAGGCACGCGCAATTTTAATAGCATTTTCAATAGCCTCTGCACCCGTGGTGAATAGAGCCGTTTTCTTGGCAAAATCCCCAGGGGCTAAGGCATTGATTTTTTCACAGAGCTCCACATACGGCTCATAGCCCATTACCATGAAACAGGTATGAGAGACTTTATCCAATTGCTCTAGCACAGCAGCCTTCACTTTAGGATGCAAATGCCCAGTATTCAGCACCGCAATCCCTCCTGCAAAGTCGATTAATTCACGCCCTTCTACATCACGTACCGTGGTATTTTCAGCGTGCTCAATAAAATGAGGATGCAATAAACCCACCCCACGCGCCACCGAGGCGGTCTTCCGTGCTAGTAAATCTGCATTTGTCTTTTTCATGCTGGGTACTCCTAATTAAATCCGCTCATTTTTAGATATTCATACACAAATATTTCAGTTCGAGATATTCATCAATGCCATGATGCGAACCTTCACGCCCTAGACCCGAGGATTTTACCCCCCCAAACGGCGCTACTTCGGTAGAAATCAGCCCCGTGTTAATGCCCACCATGCCATATTCCAAGGCTTCTGCCACCCGCCAGACACGCCCTAAATCCCGCGCATAGAAATAAGCGGCCAAGCCAAACTCGGTATCATTAGCTCTTTGAATCACCTCAGCTTCATCTTGAAAACGGAATAAAGGCGCTAAGGGGCCAAAGGTTTCTTCTTTAGCCAGTAACATATCGGCTTGTGCCTCTGTAATCACCGTCGGCTCAAAGAAAGTTCCACCTAAGGCATGCCGATGTCCCCCCGTAAGTACTTGTGCTCCCTTACTGAGCGCATCCGCCAAATGTCTTTCAACTTTATTCACGGCCTTTTCATCAATCAAAGGCCCAGTCGTGACCCCTTCCTCTAAACCATTGCCCACTTTGAGCTTTTGTACGGCGACGGCTAATTTCTCTGCAAATTGCTCATAAATACCATCTTGTACATACAAACGATTCGCACAAACACAAGTCTGGCCTGCATTTCGGTATTTGGAAATAATCGCACCTTGTACTGCTGCCTCCACATCCGCATCATCAAACACAATAAACGGCGCATTGCCACCCAGTTCTAAAGACAGTTTTTTGATAGTAGGAGCGCATTGCTCCATTAATTTCATGCCGACCGCCGTGGAACCGGTAAATGATAATTTACGCACCACAGGGCTTGCACACAGAAGCTCACCTACCGCTTTTGAACCTGCCATATCGGCCGTAACCACATTAAACACCCCTGCAGGGATACCCGCTTGAGTCGCTAATTCCGCTAAAGCTAAGGCTGAAAAGGGGGTTTGTGGCGCTGGCTTTAAGACCATCGTACAGCCTGCAGCCAAAGCCGGTGCCGCTTTACGGGTAATCATCGCTGACGGAAAATTCCACGGTGTAATCGCGGCAGTCACGCCAATAGCCTGCTTAATGACCACAATTCGCTTATCCGCCTGATGCCCCGGAATCGTCTCGCCATACACACGCTTAGCTTCTTCAGCAAACCATTCAACAAAAGAGGCCGCATAAGCAATTTCGCCACGGGCTTCCGTTAATGGCTTACCTTGCTCTAAGGTCATCAGCTGCGCGAGTTCTTCTTGATTGGCCATCATCAATTCAAACCAACGGCGTAAGCGATTCGCCCGCTCCTTCGCGGTTAAGGCTCGCCAAGCAGGCAAAGCGGCTTCTGCTGCCGCAATCGCTTGATGAGTATCGGCAACCCCCATTAAAGGTACTGTCCCTAATAAGGCATGGGTGGCGGGATTATGGATGGAATAAGTCTGCTGATCCGCAGCAGCCACCCAACAACCATTAACATAAGCCTGCTGCTTAAATAATTTCATATCCTTGATTAACACATCTGACCTCGACCGGATGCTGGGCTAGCCTAGCGAATTTGTTAAATAAAATTGACGATTTTCATAAAAATGTTAAATTTATTTATCGCATAACTAAGACAAGTTCGCAAGTCACTTGCTATACTTCGCAGAACTTTAACCCAAGTATCAATTGCACAAGGAATAAGCCACTTTGGATGATTTTGATTTAGGGGCGCGTTTACGTTATGTCCGTCAAGCAGCGGGTTTATCCCAACGGGAATTAGCCAAGCGAGCAGGTATGACCAATGCGGCGATTTCGGTCATAGAAAATAATCAGAGTAGCCCATCTGTTGCCTCCTTAAAAAAAGTGCTAGAAGTGATTCCTTTGTCACTCACCGAGTTTTTTGCTCTCGAAACTCCCGCTGAGTACCAAATTTTTTTTACCGAAGAAGAACTAGTTCCGATTACCCAAGGGGCTGTGCAATACCGTCAAGTGGGCGATATGCGCTATCACAAGCTGCAAATCCTCCATGAGCGCTATATCCCTGGTGCAGATACCGGCCGCAGCATGTTGCAGCATGAATCGGAAGAAGGTGGCATTGTGCTTGAGGGATCCATTGAACTCACAGTGGGTGAGCGCAAAACCATTCTCAAAGCGGGTGATGCTTATTTATTTGATAGCCGCCAACCGCATCGTTTCCGTAATATTGGCAAAACCGATTGCGTGATTGTGAGTGCTTGTACCCCACCTTATTTATAATCATCCCCCTAGCCGTTTTCTTCAGATACATAACCCCTGAACGAGCACAAAGATGAGGAGCTAAACATAATGCAGGTAATTGAATTTGTAAGCCCTTTAGGCACAATGATCCTAGCCGCCAATGAACAGGGTTTAGCGGGTGGTTGGTTTAAGGATCAACGGCATTTTGCAGGGATTCAAGATACTTGGATTCATCAGGAAACCGAGCTTTTGCGGGCGGCTAAACAACAACTATTAGCGTATTTTGCGGGTGAATTGCAGACCTTTGATTTGCCTTTAGTAGCGCAAGGCACCGAGTTTCAAGAGCGCGTTTGGCAGGCTTTGCAAGGCATTGAATATGGGGTCACCTGTAGTTATGGCGATATCGCTCATCAGCTCAATCAATCGAACGCCGTGCGAGCAGTGGGGGCTGCAGTTGGGAAAAATCCTTTAAGTATTATTATTCCTTGCCATCGAGTCTTGGGGAGTCAGCAGCAATTGACGGGTTATGCAGGGGGGCTAGAGCGGAAGCAATGGTTATTGCAGTTGGAGCAGCAGCATAAGCTTAGTACGGCAGGTTTTGCATTGGTGTAGTCATAATCTGTGTGTTAAGTTAACTCTGAAACTACTGCTAACACCCACCTAAATCATCCTAATAGGTATGAAGGTCTTATGACATGCATGTTGAAAAGATAAATATTGATAAGTTCCGTGTATTGGAAGCTATTGAAATAAAATTTCAGCCACCTAATAGCAAAACCGCTCATCTTGAAACAGGAAATGTTGTTAACGTTATTGCGGGTGTGAATGGCTGTGGTAAGACTAGCTTGTTAGAAGCGCTATTTATCGCAGTCAGTAACCCTGTAGAATTTTGTTATGACAAAAAATATGGGAAAATAGTTTTTTCTGATTTTGGGGAAATTAATACGACTAACTGGAATCTGCCACAGCATAAGATCGAGCAATTGAACAAGAAAAACTCAGGGGTAATGAACTTCTATGATGACCCAAGAGTACTTTTTCTACCTTCTCAACAAATTTTTCAATATTCATCTGTTGCACAATTAACTAATTCATATTCTTTCGGACAGAGAATTGATATAAATTCAATACTAGGGCGCGCGGAATTTTATATTAAAGAGTATGTTCTTAACTCGGTTCTTGAGAGCAATCTCGCAGACCCCAAAGAGCGTATGAGCTTTGCTGTTAATACATTTAATAAATTTTTCTTAGATGCCAAGCTCTTAACAAAATTAGTAGGGCTTTCTAAAGAATTATTTAATAAGCCCATTTTTCAGAATGCATCGGGGCATCAAGTCACTATTGAGCAGCTCAGTGATGGTGAAAAACAATTATACGGTCGTGTTATCTCTTTAATGATTTTGCAACCCAATAACTCAATTATTCTGATTGATGAACCAGAAATAGCCTTGCATCCTGCGTGGCAACAAAAAATCATGCAAATTTACAGCCGGATTGGAAAAAACAATCAGTTCATTGTCGCTACACATTCGCCACAAATTATTGCCAGTGTTCCTTATCAAAACCGGATTTTATTGCGTAAAGAAAACAATAAAATTGTACCTATTCACTGTAGCCAACCCCCTTCTGGGTTAGATGTGAACTCCATCTTATCTGAAATCATGGGTGCTGAACCACGCCCTCCTGAAGTTTTGGAGCTATATCGTCAATACCGCCAATTTGTTGAAGAGCGCAAGGAAAATACACCTGAAGCCTTAGCAGTGAAAGCAAAACTCTCCGAGGAAAGTGATCATTCACAATTCATGCAAGAAATGAATTTCCTTATTGATCTACGAGATTTGTAAGATGCACTATATTCAAAAAGGTGAATCGCCTGCTTTTTTTGAGGAATGTAAAAATAACTTACCGGAGAATGCTAATTGGGATCACTTTGAGGAAAACCAAGAATTAGGTCAATGCAAACAAGCACTTAAGCAGCACTTACTAGCTGAACAATCTTCCTTATGTGTTTATTGTGAGCGTAAAATTCATTTAGATACTGAGCAACAGGATCAAAGTGGAACGAGGCTATCTTTTAAAAAAAGCGATTGTCACTTTGAACATCTCATGCCTAAAGATAGTTACCCAGCTATTGTCTTTGAATATAAGAACTTAAGCTTATCTTGTAATGGTGATCAATGCCATCCAGAGCAAAACAAACTTTTTAAACCACAGGATGTACATTCATGTGGTCATAAAAAAGGCAAAATCTTTAATGAAGAAGACTTCTTAAATCCAGTTGCGCTTTTAGATATAGCAGACTTTTTTGCTTATGAATTAACATTATGTTCAATTATATCCAGTGACAAAGACAAGGTTCGTGCAGATAAAACTATTGAATTATTAAATTTAAACAATCCAAGATTAAATAATGAAAGACATAGTGCACGTACAGCATTCATCAAAGTATTTGAAACAGATATTAAAAATAAAAATTTAAATCGTATAAAAACCTACCTTGGCAAAAATCCTGCATTTGTGTCCTTCCTAAATTATTGGTTAGCATCATCACACACAAAACTCTTTGACTAAGAATACTAGAGTTTTTCTGATAAAGAGTTGGGCTTCGTTCAAGTCTACTAACATCCAGCCCGCGCCCGATACAATGCTCAGTACTAATAGCTATTGTTATCGTAGCCACTCATCGAATGCATTAAATCGCGCTAAAAGCTTTTGCCACCAAAAACGTCACAAAGCGGCTCAAGACAAAAGCAATACAAATCGGCAGGACGAAATAATTCAGCACTAAAGTATCGGTTTGCTCCACCAAGGCCAGAGGAATGAAAGCGCGTAGAGAAATCATATAAATAGCGATCACGATAAAGCCGACCGCATCTAATAACAAAGCCAAGCAGATAGCCCAAACTGAAAAGCTAAACAATCCATTCAAGATTAAAGTCAGTAGCAGAAAGTTTAAGCCCATGCTAATCAGGGCAACTTTTTTCCTGCCGGTATACCAATAATACCAATGGCTATGAAACCGCTGCATGCTCAACTAGCCCGAAGTTAACTAAGCCTTATGGTAACAATCACCGCTTAGGAATGCTGCTGCCCATATAGGTTTCAAGGGTTTGAATTGGGGGGTAAATACTGGTGAATAAACTGGCTGACCACCGTATACACTGGCAGAGGGTCGGCTTCATTGAGAATTTCATGGCGTAAACCTGCAAACTCCCGCTGCTCAACGGAATAAGCTAACTGTTTAAGCTTAAGTGCAAAGCGGCGTGTCCCTCTGCCAAACCCAGTAACCGGATCTTGCGCTCCCCAGATCAGCAAAATTTTTAATGCAGGGTCAAGTTTAACAAGTTCCGACTCAGCAAATGCCTCTTGCATAAAGCCAAACATCTCAACGTAATACTGCGGAGAAATGGCATAGCCGCAGCAAGGATCCGCTAGATACTGCTGCACATTTTCAGGGTTGACACTCAACCAATCAGCCGTAGTTTTATTTGGGCGAAACGCGCGATTATAGAATTTGAATACATTAGAAAACACCGAAGCCTGAGTCGCTCGCAAATGTTGCTCTAATTGTGCCGCTCGATAGCCTAGGCGCAAGAGCCATACTGGATTCACCGGCAAACCACACAGAATCAATTGAGCTAAATTTTGCTGCTCGGCATAACGTAAGGCTAAAGCAGCACCCATGCTATGCCCAAATAAAATAGTCGGTAACTCATTCGCAAAACTTTGAAACAACGCATTGATGGCCGTCAAGCTAGAGTTTAAACCCTCGGTACCAAAATCACCTAAAGCATCATTGCGCTTTTCAGCTCCATGCCCGGGTAAATCAAAACTAATAATATTACCGCCCTGCTCGCTTAAGTATTCAGCAAACGCTTGGTAACGTCGCCCATGCTCTTGCATACCATGCACAATCACTAGATTAAAGCAGGCGGTGGTTTTTGCTGGAAAATACTGAAAAGGGCGCATCGCAAAATTTCTCTTAAACCCGTGTGATCAACCTTAAGCATAGTGCAGACACATCGATACCCGCAATTTTGAAAAGTACTCAAACCTTGAGTAAATCATGCAAAAAGCGTCCAATAACCCCTAAATCTGGATTAGCATAAGGCTTTGCTAAGCGGCCATGATAATGACAATCGAATTCTGCACTCTTTGGAGGAATCAATATGCAAGCTTTTCAATGGGATGATCCTTTACTTTTTAATCAGCAACTTAGCCATGATGAGCAGCAGATTCGGGATGCAGCGCGGGTCTATTGCCAAGAAAAACTACAGCCCCGAGTACTGATGGCCGCCCGTGAAGAACATTTTGATCGTAAGATTATGTATGAACTGGGCGAGCTTGGTATGTTAGGGGCTACGGTTGCTGAAGAATACGGTGGAGCGGGTTTAAGTCATGTCGCTTATGGTTTAATCGCCCGCGAAGTGGAACGGGTGGATTCTGGTTATCGCTCCGCCATGAGTGTGCAATCTTCGCTCGTCATGCACCCGATTGAAAGCTATGGCAGTGAAGAACAAAAACATAAATACCTACCGCACTTAGCACGCGGTGAACTCATCGGCTGCTTTGGTTTAACCGAGCCTAATCACGGTTCAGACCCCGGTTCGATGCTGACTCGTGCCAAGAAAGTCGAGGGCGGTTATCGCTTGAGCGGGCAAAAAATGTGGATCACTAATAGCCCCATTGCTGATATAGCGGTGGTTTGGGCAAAGTCTGAAGCCCATGCAAATAAAATTCGGGGCTTTATTGTAGAGCGGGGTACAGAAGGCTTTAGCACCCCCCAAATTCATGGCAAACTCTCCTTACGCTCCTCAGTCACAGGCGAAATTGTCCTAGATGAAGCGTTTGTGCCGGAAGAAAATCTCCTACCCAAGGCCTCTGGTTTAGCAGGTCCTTTTGGCTGCCTGAATAAAGCTCGCTTTGGAATTGCTTGGGGGGTACTCGGTGCGGCAGAATTCTGTTGGCAGGCGGCGCGGCAATATACCTTAGATCGAATTCAATTTGCTCGCCCCCTCGCTGCAACCCAATTAGTGCAACTGAAATTAGCCAATATGCAAACTGAAATTACCCTTGGTTTACAAGCCGCGCTACAAGTCGGGCGCTTAATGGATCAAGGCAGTTGGGCACCTGAAATGATTTCCTTAATCAAGCGCAATAATTGCGGTAAAGCGTTAGAAATCGCCCGTGTTGCCCGCGATATGCACGGAGGCAATGGTATTTCGGACGAATTTGGAGTGATGCGCCACATGGTTAACCTAGAAACAGTCAATACCTATGAAGGCACGCATGATGTGCATGGCTTAATTTTGGGACGCGCCCAAACGGGAATTCAGGCCTTCTCTTAATTACTTTATCGATTTTCCAACCCTTATCCTTAGGGTGAAGATACTTGCCTTCGCCCTTAAAAATAGGTGCTTTCATGTCTCCACAACCCTTACAAGGTATTCGTATTCTCGATCTTTCACGCATTTTAGCAGGGCCTTGGTGTAGCCAACAGCTAGCAGATCTTGGCGCAACGGTCATCAAGATCGAAAAGCCGCATGAAGGTGATGATACCCGCCGTTGGGGGCCACCTTGGTTAGCCAACACGCAAGAAGCGGCCTATTATTTGTGTGCCAATCGTGGCAAACAGTCCGTGACGATAGATATAGCTAAGCCTGAAGGCCAAGCCTTATTGCATGAATTAGTCAAACACTGCGATGTTGTTTTAGAAAACTTCAAAGTCGGTGGCTTGAAAAAATACAAGCTAGATTATGCAAGCTTAGCCTTACTCAAACCCGACTTAATTTATTGCTCCATTACCGGCTTTGGGCAAACGGGTCCGTATGCACAACGAGCTGGTTATGATTTCATGATTCAAGGCATGGGGGGGCTAATGAGTTTAACTGGCCAACCTGATTCTGAATTAGGGGGAGGGCCAGTTAAAGTCGGAGTGGCTTTTACTGATATTTTCACAGGAATGTATGCCGCGAATGCGATTCTTGCAGCCCTCTTCCAACGCCAACATACTGGGTGTGGCACGCATATCGATCTCGCCCTCTTAGATGTACAAGTCGGTGTCTTAGCCAATCAAGCTTTGAATTATTTAACCTCCGGTCAAGTGCCAGAACGTTTAGGTAATGCACATCCGAATATTGTTCCTTATCAAGCCTTCGCGACTCAAGATGGGCATTTGATTCTTGCGGTGGGGAATGATGCCCAATTCCAGCGCTTCTGCGAAGTTGCCGCTTGTGCGGAATTAGCCCAAGATGAGCGCTTCCTAAGCAATGCTAAGCGTGTGGAACACCGCCAAACCTTAATTCCTTTACTCATTCCAATTCTTAAAGAACGCAGCACGAATGACTGGCTGCTAGCTTTAGAAACCGTCGGTGTGCCTTGTGGCCCAATTAATACCTTAGAGCAAGTATTTGCTGACCCACAAGTGCAACATCGCCAACTCGAAATCCAGCTCCCACACCCTGAAGCGGGTCAGGTACGCTTAGTCAGCAATCCGATTCGTTTTGATAACCAAGCTTTAAATGCACAGATACCCCCGCCTTTATTAGGCCAAGATACGCAACAAGTACTGACAGAATTATTAGGTTTAGATGCAGAACAGCAGCAGCAGCTAAAGATTAAAGGCGTGATCTCATACTGAATAAGCTTGCAATACAAAACGCCCTTCCTGCGTTTTTGCTTCTGCTAAGCTACGGTCTAAACAAGCTAGAAATTCATCAATGGCACTCGTCGTTTGCGCTGTATGCGTAGATTTCAACGACTGTGGGCTACAAGTGACTAAGCCTAAATTTAAGCGTAAATCTTCTTCACTATCAAAATCCTCTTGAGCAAAACGCCCTTGTAGACGCTCAGCAATCAATAATACTTGCTCAGCAGAGGTATTAGGCAACAGTAATTTGAAAGTAGCCGCATCAAGGTAAGCCAAGCAATCCGAGGGGCGATACAAAGCGGATCTAATCACACTGACCACTTGATTTACTTTTTTCAAATCAGCGGGTTCAAACTCTAATTGAATCGCTGACAAATAGTGATGCTCGCGAGCCGCATACTGCCATTCAAGCTTAAGTAAAACACTGAACTCAGCGGAGTTCAGCAAATTATTTCGCTGTGGCTGACGCAACTGCTCTAATA
>JBJOOT010000084.1:0-14379 GCA_046051185.1 Pseudomonadota bacterium
ATTCGTGATAACTGGCCAATTGGTTGTAAAGTAACCTTGCGTCGTGAGCGCATGTATGAGTTTTTAGATCGTTTAATTAATGTATCTATTCCTCGTATCCGTGACTTCCGTGGTCTAAATCCAAAAGGTTTTGATGGCCGTGGTAACTACAACATGGGCGTTAAAGAGCAAATCATTTTCCCAGAAATTGATTACGATAAAATCGACGCTCTACGCGGTATGAATATTACCATTACCACTACTGCTAAAACTGACGAAGAGGGACGGGCTTTACTTGAAGCCTTCAAGTTCCCTTTCAGACAGTAAGAGGATACGAGTTACATGGCAAAGAAATCCATGATTGCACGTGAAGTAAAGCGTGCAGAAACAGCAGCGAAATACGTTGAAAAACGTGCTGCTCTGAAAAAAGTTATTGCAAGCCCAGCCAGTTCTTTAGAAGAAGTCATGGCCGCTAGTACTGCTTTGCAAAAGTTGCCTCGTGACAGCAGCACAGTACGTAAGCAACGTCGTTGTAATGTAACCGGTCGTCCGCATGGTGTTTATCGTAAATTTGGCTTATGCCGTAACAAATTACGTGAAGCTGCTATGCGTGGTGATGTACCTGGTTTAACTAAGGCCAGCTGGTAAAAGGAGAAAAATATCATGAGTATGAGTGATCCTATTGCCGATATGCTGACCCGTATTCGTAATGGTCAAAGTGCGAGTAAGGCAACCGTTTCTTTCCCCGCTTCTAAGCAAAAGAAAGCAATTTTGGATGTTTTATTAAGCGAAGGTTATATCCTTGGGTATGATGTAGATGAGAATGGTGGTAAACCAGTCACTACAGTGAAGTTAAAATACTTCCAAGGCAAACCTGTTATTAGCCGTATCGCACGTACCAGCCGTCCTGGTTTGCGTGTGTTTCGCGGTAAAGATGAACTGCCTAAGGTCATGGGTGGTTATGGTGTGGCTATCGTTTCGACCTCTGCGGGTGTCATGAGTGATCGTGCTGCTCGTGCAATAGGTCAAGGTGGCGAAGTCATCTGTGTGGTTGAGTAAGGTAGGCAGATTCTCATGTCACGTATTGCGAAAAGAGGCCTAACAATACCAAAAGGTGTTGAGGTCAAAATTGACGGGCAGCGTCTGAATGTCAAGGGCTCTAAAGGTTCATTAGAACTAGATGTCCATGCAGATGTAGAGGTTACCCAAGATAATAATGTATTAAGTTTTCGTCCACGCGCTGAAGGTGCTTGGGCTTTAGCAGGTACAACTTCCGCTTTAACTAACAGCATGGTTAAAGGTGTCAGTGAAGGTTTCGAAAAGAAACTGCAACTGGTTGGTGTGGGTTATCGTGCACAAGCTCAAGGTAGTAAATTAAATCTGTCTTTAGGTTTTTCTCATCCCGTAGTTTATGAAGTTCCTGCTGGGATTACGGTTGAAACACCCAGTCAGACAGACATTATCATCCGTGGCGTTGACAAACAGAAAGTAGGTCAAGTGGCTGCTGAAGTGCGTGCTTACCGTCCACCTGAGCCTTACAAAGGCAAGGGTGTGAAATACGTTGATGAATTCATCATCCGTAAAGAAGCCAAGAAGAAGTAGGGTGGCCTAGTATGGAAAAGAAACTAAGTCGTATTCGTCGTAGCAAGCCAGCACGCAGTAAGATGCGTGAATTACGTGCTACACGTTTATGTGTACATCGCACACCGCGTCATATCTATGCACAGATCATTACTCCTGAAGGGGATAAAGTGGTTGCGAGTGCTTCGACTTTAGAAAAAGATGTGCGTGGTTCGTTAGATTATACCGGTAATGTGGATGCTGCAGCGGCGGTCGGCAAGTTAATTGCTGAGCGTGCACGTGCACAAGGTATTGAGGCGGTTGCCTTTGATCGTTCCGGTTTTAAATATCATGGTCGTATCAAAGCGTTAGCTGATGCTGCTCGTGAAGCTGGCTTGAAATTCTAAGGGTAAGTCTTATGGCAAAGGTAGAAAATACAACAGCGTCAACAGACGGCCTGCAAGAAAAGTTGGTTCATGTTAACCGCGTTTCTAAAGTAGTAAAGGGTGGTCGTATCTTCAGTTTTACTGCCTTAACGGTCGTTGGCGATGGTAATGGTCGCGTCGGTTTTGGTTATGGTAAAGCACGTGAAGTGCCTGCTGCGATTCAAAAAGCGATGGAACAAGCTCGTAAAAGCATGGTGAATATCGCTTTAGTGGATGGTACTTTGCAGTATCCGATTAAGTATTCATCAGGTGCTGCGACGGTATTTATGCAACCTGCTTCTGAAGGTACAGGCGTTATCGCCGGTGGTGCGATGCGTGCGGTACTTGAAGTCGCTGGGGTGAAAAACGTTCTGTCTAAGTGTATTGGTACACGGAATGCAGGCAACGTAATCCGCGCTACGATTGGCGGTTTAGCTTCTATGCATGCTCCAGAAATGATTGCAGCTAAGCGTGGCAAAACCGTTGAAGAGATCAAAGGATAAGCCATGTCAGAAGTTAAAAAGGTTAAATTGACCCTAGTGCGTAGCATTAGTGGTCGTTTGAAAAGCCATCAGCAATGTGCTAGCGGCTTAGGCATTCGTCGTATGAATCGCACGGTAGAAGTTATTGATACCCCCGAGAATCGTGGCATGATCAATAAGATTTCTTACCTGCTTAAGGTTGAGGAAGCTTAAGATGAAACTGAATACCTTACAACCCGCAGCTGGTAGCCGTCCTGCACGTACTCGTGTTGGTCGTGGTATCGGTTCAGGCTTAGGTAAAACGGCAGGTCGTGGTCATAAAGGTCAAAAGTCACGTGCTGGCGGTTTTCACAAAGTTGGTTTCGAAGGCGGTCAAATGCCTTTGCAACGTCGTTTACCCAAAATGGGCTTTATCTCCCGCATTGGTGCGCGTACCGCTGAAGTTCGTTTAGACGAATTAGCAAAAGTTGAAGGTGAGGTGATTAGCTTAGCTTCTTTAAAAGCCGCTAATGTTATTCCCGCTCGTACTATACAAGCCAAAGTTATTTTGTCTGGTAAAGTCGAAAAAGCTTTCACAATTCAAGGTGTAGGCGTAACTAAGGGTGCTAAATCAGCGATTGAAGCCGCAGGCGGCAAAATCGAGGAATAATTACTAAAAATGGCAAAGTCACCTGCTTCAACCAGTTCCTTTGCAGGATTTGGCAACATAGCTGAAGTGCGTCAGCGGCTCTTTTTTGTGCTGCTGGCTTTGATTGTTTATCGTATTGGTACTTTCATTCCTGTTCCGGGCGTTAATCCACTGGCAATGTCTCAGTTTTTCGAGCAAAACAGTGGAACTATCCTTGGCGTCTTCAATATGTTTTCTGGTGGCGCTTTGGAGCGGCTAAGTGTGTTCGCTTTAGGCGTTATGCCTTATATTTCTGCTTCCATCATTATTCAGTTAATGGCTACAGTCGTTCCGTCGCTGGAACAGTTAAAGAAAGAAGGTGAAACGGGGCGGCGTAAGCTTACGCAATACACTCGATATGGCACAGTTGCTTTGGCTTTATTCCAAAGTTTAGGGGTGGCTATTGCTTTAGGTGGTCAGGAAATTGGTGGTGGTCAAACCATTGCGATTAACCCAGGATATGGTTTTATCTTAACCACGGTGATTACCTTAGTAACGGGTACTTTATTCCTGATGTGGCTAGGTGAGCAAATTACTGAGCGTGGCATTGGTAATGGTATTTCACTGATTATTTTTGCCGGTATTGTTGCTGGTTTGCCAGCTGCTGTCGGTGGAACTTTAGAGCTAGTGAATACGGGTGAATTATCGCCGTTCTTTGTTATCTTGTTGATGGTTTTAGTGGTAGTCGTAACGGCTTTTGTCATCTTTGTTGAGCGTGGGCAACGGCGGATTACGGTTAACTATGCTAATCGCCAACAAGGCCGCAAGATGTATGCGGGGCAGTCTAGTCATTTACCTTTGAAGTTGAATATGGCGGGTGTTATTCCACCAATTTTCGCTTCGAGTATTATTTTGTTCCCCGCAACCTTAGGTCACTGGTTTAGTGGTACTGATGGTACAGGGGTTATCCAAAATTTTGTCAATATGCTACAGCCGGGGCAGCCGTTATATGTGTTGTTCTACGCGATGGCTATTGTATTTTTCTGCTTCTTCTATACAGCCCTAGTGTTTAACTCACGTGAAACTGCGGATAATTTAAAGAAAGCGGGTGCTTTTATTCCGGGTATCCGTCCGGGTGAACAAACCTCAAAGTATATTGATGGTGTAATGACGCGCTTAACAGCTGTCGGTGCAATCTACATTACTTTAGTCTGTTTATTACCAGAGTTCTTGATCTTAGGTTGGAATGTACCGTTCTATTTTGGTGGTACTTCGTTGTTAATCATCGTGGTCGTAGTCATGGATTTCTTATCTCAACTACAGGCGCACATGATGTCACATCAGTACGAAGGTCTGATGAAGAAAGCCAATTTCAAAACGCAAACTCGTCCTGGCACAGTGCGTTAATTGATTAGTTAAGAGGTTGTCATGAAGGTTAGAGCTTCTGTAAAAAAATTATGCCGTAACTGCCGTATCATTCGTCGCAGTGGTGTAGTACGTGTAATCTGCTCGTCTGATCCGCGTCATAAGCAACGTCAGGGTTAAAAACAGATTGTTCTTGCTCTCGTTAGGGTAAGGACCGTAAATGACCTCTGCCTCGGCAGGGGTTATTTGTTGATAAATAGTAAAAGTTTCGGCATAATCGCCGACTTTTCTGAGAATCTGGAGAATATTTTTAATGGCTCGTATTGCGGGTATTAATCTTCCTGTAAATAAACATGCGGTTATTGGCTTAACTGCTATTTACGGAATTGGGCGTCCGCGCGCTCAAGACATTTGTAAAGCGGCTGGCATTGCGCCGCAAACTAAGATTCGTGACTTGAGTGAAGAAGAACTTGAAAGAGTTCGCGCTGAAGTTGCTAAGTTCCTGGTTGAAGGTGACTTACGTCGTGAAATTTCCATGAGCATTAAACGCTTAATGGATATGGGCTGCTATCGTGGCGTCCGTCATAGACGTGGTTTGCCAGTACGTGGACAACGTAGCAAAACTAATGCTCGCACCCGTAAAGGGCCGCGCCGTCCAATCCGTAAGTGATCAGGTTACAGGATAGTTAAGTTATGGCAAAACAGCCAACCAAAAAGAGCGTTGCCAATGCACGCGCTAAGAAAGTTAAAAAGACGGTTACTGATGGTGTTGCACACATCTTCGCGTCTTTCAACAATACCATTGTGACTATTACCGACCGTCAAGGCAATGCTTTAGCATGGGCGACTGCGGGTGGTTCAGGTTTCCGTGGCTCACGTAAAAGCACTCCCTTTGCCGCACAAGTTGCCGCAGAGCGTGCGGGTACTGCTGCCAAAGAATATGGTCTGAAAAATCTAGATGTTGAAGTCAAAGGTCCAGGCCCTGGCCGTGAATCTGCAGTACGTGCCTTAAATAATGTAGGCTACAAAATTACCAACATTACGGATGTAACACCTATTCCTCATAATGGTTGCCGTCCGCCTAAGAAGCGTCGTGTGTAACGGGAGCAGTTAACAATGGCAAGATATATTGGACCGACCTGTAAACTGAGCAGACGCGAAGGTACAGATCTCTATCTCAAGAGCCGAGGTGTCTCTCTTGAGAAAAAATGTAAGTTAGATAAAAAGCCGGGTCAACATGGTGAAGGCCGTGGTCGCTTATCTGATTATGGTGTTCAGTTGCGTGAAAAGCAAAAAGTACGTCGTATTTACGGTATTCTTGAGCGTCAATTCAGTAACTACTTCAAAAAAGCGGCTCAACAAAAAGGCTCTACGGGTGAGAATCTGTTGCGCTTATTAGAGGGGCGTTTGGATAATGTAGTCTATCGTATGGGTTTTGGTGCGACTCGCTCTGAATCTCGTCAGCTCGTTAGCCATAAAGCTATTCTAGTGAATGGTAAAATCGTCAATATTGCTTCTTATCAAGTAAAAGCAGGCGATTTAATCTCTGTGCGTGAAAAAGCGAAAAAGCAAGTTCGTGTACAAGATGCCATTAAAGTAGCTGAGCAATTAGGCTTCCCATCATGGGTAGATGTCAACGTGAAAGAGTTACAAGGGACTTATAAGTCTGCTCCAGATCGTGCTGATCTACCGGCTGAAATTAATGAGTCACTGATTGTTGAATTGTACTCTAAGTAATTTTCAACCGACTCGTCAACGATTACAGGGACTAGCATGACCTCAAAAACGATTGATTTACTGAAACCACGTAATGTCCAGGTTCAGGAGTTGGGGCTAAATACATCCCGTATCACTCTAGAGCCACTAGAGCGTGGTTTTGGACATACGCTAGGCAATGCCTTGCGGCGTATTCTACTGTCCTCGATTCCGGGCAGTGCGATTACAGAAGTCCAAATTGCGGGTGTGGTGCATGAGTACACGACGATTGAAGGTGTGCAGGAAGACGTCGTTGAAATCCTGCTCAATCTGAAAAAGTTAGCCGTGCGCTTAAACTCACGTGATGAAGCTACTTTAACCCTGAAGAAAAAAGGCAAAGGTCCGGTGACGGCAGCTGATATTGAGTTGGATCATGATGTTGAAATCATTGATCCGCATTATGTCATTGCTCATATCACTAAGGACGATGTTGAGTTGGAGATCAATCTGACGATTACGAGTGGTCGTGGTTATCAGCCAGCTTCAGTTCGACGTGGACCTGATTCTCCAGAGTTACCTTTAGGCACTCTAGTATTAGATGCAAGCTACAGCCCTATTTTACGTGTTGCCTACAATGTAGACAGCGCTCGGGTTGAGCAACGCACGGATATGGATAAGCTCATTGTTGAGATTGAAACTGACGGCTCGATTGATGCGGAAAACGCATTAAGTATGGCTGCGCAAATTCTGCAGCAACAATTAGCTGTCTTCTTTGATCTTCACATTGAAGAGCCGATTCGTCACATCGACAATCAGCCTGAAGTTGATCCGGTGTTGTTGCGTCCAGTGGATGATTTAGAGCTGACCGTCCGTTCTGCTAACTGTTTGAAAGCCGAGAATTTATTCTATATCGGTGATTTAGTACAGCGCACAGAAACTGAGTTGTTGAAGACTCCAAACTTAGGTAAAAAGTCTTTAACAGAAATCAAGGATGTATTGGCTTCTCACGGATTGACTCTGGGAACTAAGCTGGATAATTGGCCGCCTGCTGGTCTCGATCACAAAGATAGTAAAGTAGGTTAACCGTAAGTTAACCTAGCGCCTGAAGGATTTTAAAATGCGTCATCGTAAAACCGGTCGTCAATTAAGCCGTAACAGCAGCCACCGTAAAGCCCTGTTGCAGAGCCTGACCAACTCATTGTTACGCCACGAGGCGATTAAAACCACTCTGCCTAAGGCAAAAGAATTACGCCGTGTGGCAGAGCCTTTAATCACTCGCTCTAAAGAAGATTCTGTGCATAACCGCCGGATTGCTTTCGCTCGTTTACGGGATGAAGCTGTGGTTGCTAAGCTATTCACTGAGTTAGGCCCACGTTATAAACAACGTCCGGGTGGCTATTTACGTATTATTAAATGCGGTTTCCGTGCAGGTGATAATGCGCCAATGGCTTATGTCTCGTTAGTGGATGGTGCGGGAGAAGCTCAAGCGGCTGAATAACTATCAGCACGACGCTTAGTCGATAAGAATAAAAAGCCGGTCTAATAACCGGCTTTTTTCTTGGATGGCATTTGTGCTGTATCATTGACAGAGCTATAAAGCGCACTAGACTTAAGCACTTTCTAATCAAGGATACGGCTATTATGAGTACTGAGACCGAAATAATCACAGCGGAAAGTTCACGCAAGACCGCGCGAATTTTCTATCTTGGGAATATCGTTGCGGTACTTATCCCTTTTCCCTTTTTTATTCTTTGGTTTGGCGCGTCGATGTTTGTGTATGCGATGCTCCGCCATCACCCCAATCCACGAGTCGGTTATTACACACAAATAGCAGCTTACCAATACTATGGTTTAGCGGGTTTATTAGTGCCAGTATTAACGTTTGCACCGGGTGACTTTTTTGTTAAATATTGGCTGCATCTTTGGATATTGTGTGCAGCGGTGATTATTCCTTTAGCCATTGTACAGATTCTTAAGATCAATAAAGAGCAATGGCATGATGTTAAAATTGAGAAGTGAGGTTTGAGTGTGACTGAATTACGCCATGATTGGACGCTTGAGGAAATTCAGGCTTTATTTGCCTTACCTTTCAATGATCTGCTGTTTAAAGCGCATCAAATTCATCGACAAAATTTCACGGTGAATCAGGTACAAATTAGTACGCTGCTCAGTATTAAAACCGGTGCTTGCCCTGAGGATTGTAGTTATTGTTCGCAAAGCGCCCGCTATGATACCGATTTGCAATCCGAGCGTTTGATGCCATTGGATGAGGTGATTGCAGCTGCAAAAACGGCTCAAGTTAATGGCGCTACTCGTTTCTGTATGGGGGCTGCTTGGCGGAATCCTACTGATAAGAATTTAGAGCGTGTGATCGAGATGGTTAGCTCTGTGAAAAGTTTGGGCATGGAGACTTGTGTCACTTTAGGGATGCTCACCGACCGTCAAGCACAGCGTTTAAAGCAAGCAGGTTTGGATTATTACAACCATAATCTAGATACCTCACCAGAGTTTTACGGCCAAGTGATTACCACTCGTACTTATCAAGATCGCTTAGATACACTTGAATATGTACGCAATGCCGGTATTAATGTTTGTAGCGGTGGTATTTTAGGTATGGGCGAGTCAGAGCGTGATCGTGCACGCCTGTTACAGCAATTAGCCAATCTGAAGCAGCATCCCGAGTCGGTGCCGATCAATGATTTAGTGCGGATTGAGGGTACGCCCTTAGCTGCCAACGATAAATTAGATCCTTTAGATTTTATTCGGACGATTGCAGTAGCGCGGATTTTAATGCCGAAGTCTTATGTGCGCTTATCGGCGGGACGTACCGAAATGAGCGATGAAACCCAAGCATGGTGCTTCTTTGCAGGCGCGAATTCCATGTTTTATGGTGATCGCTTGTTGACTACCGATAATCCTGATGAGAATCATGACCAGCAACTGTTTGCACGATTAGGGATTCAAGCAGAACGCTCTGCTCCTTTGGAAGTGGATGCAACTTGCCAAGTTTGTCAGGCCTAAGCGCTTAGTGTGGAGTAAGTCATGCATTATCCCCAAGTTTTTGATGTGATTGTAATCGGTGGCGGCCATGCAGGTACTGAAGCGGCTTTAGCCTCGGCACGTATGGGGCAACGCACGCTGTTACTCACCCATAATATCGAAACGATTGGGCAAATGAGTTGCAATCCTGCGATTGGTGGGATTGGTAAAGGGCATCTAGTTAAAGAGGTGGATGCCCTCGGTGGTGCTATGGCACATGCTGCTGATCGAGGCGGGATTCAATTTCGCATTCTCAATTCCAGTAAAGGTTCTGCGGTGCGTGCCACGCGTGCTCAAGCGGATCGTGTGCGTTATAAAGCCGCTATTCGCGCGATGGTCGAAAACCAGGCAAATTTACAAATCTTCCAACAGGCCGCTGATGACTTGATCCTTGAAGGGGAGCGGGTTGTGGGGGTCGTGACCCAAATGGGGCTAAGTTTTAGCGCCCGTGCTGTTGTGTTGACGACTGGCACGTTTTTAGGGGGCAAGATTCATATCGGTTTGGAAAACCATTCTGGTGGGCGGGCCGGTGATCCACCTTCTATTGCTTTGGCTCAGCGGCTGCGGGAATTGCCGTTTCGAGTGGATCGTTTAAAAACGGGCACACCGCCGCGCATTGATGCTCGTACCATTGATTTTTCTAAGCTACAAGCACAGCCTGGCGATACCCCCACGCCTGTTTTTTCTTTCTTAGGGAAAGTGGAGGAGCATCCAGCCCAGATTCCTTGCCATATCACCTACACCAATGCACGTACCCATGACATTATTCGAGGAGGCTTGGATCGCTCACCTATGTATACTGGTGTGATTGAAGGCATTGGCCCACGGTATTGCCCCTCGATTGAAGATAAGGTGGTGCGCTTTGCCGACAAAGATCGTCACCAAATTTTCCTTGAGCCAGAAGGTTTGGATACGCATGAAATTTATCCGAATGGGATTTCTACGAGTTTGCCCTTTGATGTGCAATATGCTTTAGTGCGCTCGATGGAGGGTATGGAGAATGCTCATATCGTGCGTCCTGGTTATGCGATTGAATATGATTTTTTTGATCCGCGGGATTTAAAACCCAGCTTAGAGACTAAAGCGATTCAAGGCTTATTCTTTGCAGGGCAAATTAATGGCACTACAGGCTATGAAGAGGCTGCCGCACAAGGGTTATTAGCGGGTTTAAACGCTGGTTTATATGTGCAAGAGCGTGAGGCTTGGTATCCACTACGGGATCAAGCTTATTTGGGAGTCTTAGTCGATGACCTGATTACGCTTGGCACTAAAGAGCCGTATCGAATGTTCACAAGTCGTGCCGAGCATCGTTTGTTGCTCCGTGAAGATAATGCTGATTTACGCCTGACCGAAAAGGGACGTGAACTTGGCTTAGTGGATGATGAGCGTTGGGCGGCCTTTTGTACGAAGCGTGAAGCGATTGAACGCGAACAACAACGATTACGGACTACCGTCTTACAACCAAGCCATTTGAGTGTTGAAGATAGTTTGCGTGTTTTTGGTGATACCTTGGCGCGTGATTATAAACTGTATGATTTGCTACGTCGCCCAAATGTGAGCTATGCGAATTTAACCGGTTTAGCGTCTGTAGGAACGGAAGTTACTGATCCTGCGGTGGCTGAGCAAGTAGAAATTCAGTGTAAATATGCAGGCTATATTGAGCGTCAACAGGATGAGATTGATAAGCAGCGTCGCCATGAAGAAACTCGCTTGCCGCCTGATTTTGATTACAATAAAGTCAGTGGACTTTCCAATGAAGTGCGCCAAAAATTAATGGCACAGCGTCCTAGCAGCCTTGGGCAAGCTTCACGAATTCCGGGGGTCACGCCGGCTGCAATTTCACTGTTGTTAGTGCATTTGAAAAAGCAGTCATTAGCTTCGATGCGTGAGAGTGCTTAATGGCAATGAGTTGGTCAGGTGTTCCTTTAGAATTAGGTTTAACACCTAATGCACGGCAGGATCAGCAATTACAGCAATATGTTGAGTTGCTGTTACGTTGGAACAAAGTGTATAACCTAACGGCGGTGCGTGATCCTGCGCAAATCTTGCCTTTGCATCTTTGGGATAGCTTAAGTGTCGTGCCTTTTATTGAGGCTGAAAATTGTCTTGATGTAGGCAGTGGTGCAGGTTTACCAGGGATTCCCTTGGCGATTATGCGTCCTGATCAGCAGTTTAGCTTGCTCGATACCAATGGCAAAAAAACTCGTTTTATTCAGCAAGCCGCCTTAGAGCTAGGTTTGACTAATATTAAAGTGATTCAAATGCGAGTTGAGCAATGGCAAGCTGAGCAAAAGTTTGCGGCAATTATTAGCCGAGCCTTTGCCTCTTTAGCTGATTTTGTTACTGTCAGCGGCCAACATTTGCAGACAGCAGGCAGGCTCTATGCTATGAAAGGGCGGTATCCTGATACAGAAATTGCCGAACTACCCCAAGGTTGGTGTCTAGCTAAAAGCCATCCATTAAGTGTTCCCGACTTAAATGCGGAGCGTCATTTATTAGAACTTACCCGTACTGCTTAGGCAGTGCTTGACTGAGATAAGCATGAGCAAGGTAATCGCAGTTGCCAACCAAAAAGGTGGGGTTGGTAAAACCACGACGAGTGTTAATTTAGCCGCCTCCTTAGCCGCCATGCAGCGCAAGGTCCTATTAATTGATATGGATCCGCAAGGCAATGCGACCACGAGTATGGGTTTAGACAAACATAATCAACTGGTCTCGCTGAATGAGGTATTGCTGGGCAAAGCCACTGTGCATGAAGTTCTGAAATTTATTCCTGAACTCAAGTTATCCATGTTACCGGGAACGCCCGATCTGACCGTGGCTGAAGTAGAGCTGTTGCAAAAAGAGCGGCGTGAATATCGCTTACGTGAGGTAATTGCGCCATTACGTGAGGAATTCGAATTTATTTTCATTGATTGCCCTCCCTCCTTAAATATGCTCACCGTGAATGCCTTGGTGGCAGCCGATAGTGTGCTGATCCCAATGCAATGTGAGTATTTTGCTTTAGAGGGCTTAAGTGCCTTGGTGAATACCATTGATGAAATTCAAAATACAGCCAACCCTGAGCTACAACTGATAGGCTTAGTGCGTACTATGTTTGATCCGCGCAGCAATTTAGCGCGCGATGTTTCTGACCAACTGCAAAACCATTTTAAAGATAAAGTTTATAACACCTCGATTCCACGAAATGTCCGTTTAGCCGAAGCCCCAAGCCACGGTTTGCCGGTGTTGGAATATGATAAAAATTCACGCGGGGCTTTAGCTTATTTGGCCTTGGCTGCAGAGATGTTGCGCCGTAACGGTAGCACCTTGCCGCAAGAGGCTGCATCATGGTAAAGAAGCCGGGCTTAGGACGTGGCTTAGATGTGCTTTTAAGTTCCGCACGTAAACCCAGCCCGCCAGCCGATGAGGTTGTGCTGCAAAAATTAGCAGTTGAGCAAATCCAGCCGGGTATGTATCAGCCTCGTAGCCAAATGGATGCGCAAGCGCTACAGGAATTGGCCGATTCGATTAAAGCCCAAGGTCTAGTGCAGCCAGTGGTGGTGAGACGCTTAAGTTTAGGTGGCTATGAGCTAATTGCAGGGGAGCGGCGTTGGCGTGCTGCGCAATTAGCGGGCTTGACGACGATTCCGGCCGTGATTCGGGAGATTCCTGATCAAGCAGCGGCAGCGATGTCCTTGATTGAGAATATTCAGCGTGAGGATCTTAATTCCTTAGAAGAGGCTTTAGCTCTACGCCGCTTGATTGATGAGTTTGGTTTAACTCATCAACAAACTGCGGAAGCGGTTGGGCGTTCGCGGGCGGCGGTGACGAATTTGCTGCGTTTATTGGAGCTTAGCCCCGCCGTAAAACAGTTCTTAGAGCAGCGCTTATTGGAAATGGGACATGCGCGAGCCTTATTGGCGCTCAGTCAAGAAGAATTACAACTCAAGATTGCACAGAAAGTTGTACAGCGCCAGTTATCAGTGCGTGAGACTGAGCGTTTGGTTAAAAACCTTTTGGAGGGGAGTCCGCCACGTAAAGAAGTCCTGATTTCGGCAGATGTGCAGCGCCTAGAGCGGCAATTGACGGATCAACTAGGGGCGCGTGTGGAGATTCGCTATAATAAGCGTGGGCGTGGCAAACTGGTGATTGAATATAATAATCTGGATGAATTAGACGGAATTTTAAGCCATATTCGAAGTACAGAAGCAGAATAGTCTTGAGTTGATCGCTATTTAGTTCTTTTTTTGTCAGGAGCTAGATTAATTCTTGAAGCGGGCTAGGATTATCTGCATAATATGCGGCTTAGTTTTAGATCGGTTTTGCGGAGAAGACCCTTGCCTAATATAAAGTCAGCGAAAAAGCGCGTTCGTCAGGATGAAAAGCGCCGTATGCATAATAAACACCTGCGTTCACGCATGCGCACTTCTGTTAAGGGCGTTCTGAATGCAATTGCTGCAGGTGATCGTGAGGCAGCTTTGGCTGCTTATCAAGCTGCAGTACCAGTGATTGACTCAACTGCAGATAAAGGCATTATTCATAAGAATAAAGCTGCGCGTTTTAAAAGTCGCTTGAATGCTCATATTCGTGCGTTGCAAGCACCTGTAGCTGCTTAAGCTAGCTCGCGTGTGTAGCCAATAATTCCTAGGCCGGTTTGGAAACAAACCGGCCTTTTCGTATTGAGATCTTTATGCTTAAAGTGGGTTTGACAGGCGGGATCGGCTGTGGCAAAAGCAGTGCAGTTGCGATATTTCGCACTTTAGGTGTACCGATTGTTGATGCGGATCGAATTGCTCGCGAAGTTGTCCAACAAGGTGAGCCAGCTTTATTAGAAGTGGCAGCCGTATTCGGTGCAGCGGCTATCACCGATACGGGTGAGTTAAATCGGGCATGGTTACGAGAATTAATTTTTAAAGAGCCGACCGCACGAACTCGATTAGAAGCTATCTTGCATCCTATTATTCAGCAGCGCATTGAACAAGCGATGCAAGCCGCATTTGAATCAGGGGCTGCTTATGTGCTGGTTGACATACCTTTGCTCGTTGAGCAAGGTTACCAAGGCTTGTTTGACCGTATTGTTGTAGTTGATTGTTTACCAAGCCAACAATTAGAGCGGGTACGCGCGCGTGATCAGACAGCAGATAGCCAAACTGAGCAGATTATGCAAGTGCAGGCATCGCGTGATTTAAGGCTGCAAGCAGCCAGTGATCTATTAGATAATACTTCGAGTAAAGAAGTACTGGAA
>JBJOOT010000085.1:0-14081 GCA_046051185.1 Pseudomonadota bacterium
GCGCACGCATATAGGCAAGTTCCTCAGGGCTGCGGCTATAAGACAAATAGTCGCGCTTCAATAAACCCACACCATGCTCAGCTGAAATACTACCATTCAAGCGTTTAGTTAAAGCAAACACTTGCTCATTCACTGCCGCACAATGTTCGAAAAACTCCGCTTTTTCCATCGTGGCGGGTTTTAGAATATTCAAATGCAAATTGCCATCGCCAATATGACCATACCAAATCACCTCAAAGGCCGCATAACGCTCCATCACAATCTGATCCACTGCTTGTAAAAACTCAGCAACTTGCGACACACGCACTGACAAATCATTTTTATAAGGTGTATACACTGAAATCGTTTCCGAAATCATCTCGCGTAAACACCATAAGGCTTTGGCTTGAGTTTGGCTCTGACTCATTACTCCATCGAGCACCGTGCCTTGCGCTAGACAATCCTGAAATGCCTGCAAAGCCGCTTGCTCGCGCCCTGCACTCTCGTTTTCAAATTCCAACAACGCATAATAAGGTGCGGGTGTAGCAAATGGTTTCGCCAAACCTCTGTCTTGAACTACATAATGCAAAGCACGATCCGAAAAGAACTCAAAGGCTGTTAAATCCAAATTTACCTGAAAGCGCAGCAATACCTGCATAAGTGCTGTAAATGCTGGTACACCCAAGACTAAAACGGTGAGATTGTCTGGTGCACGTATCAGCTGCAAAGTCGCTTGTGTGATAATCCCAAGCGTACCCTCCGAGCCAATAAACAAATGGCGTAAGTCATAGCCCGTCGCATTTTTCACCAGACCATGATTGAGTTTAAGCACCTCGCCTTGCCCTGTGACTACTTCTAAACCTAAAACTTGCTGGCGCGTCAAACCATAACGAATCACTTTAATCCCGCCCGCATTGGTGGCAATATTACCACCGATGTGACTCGAGCCAGCCGAGGCAAAATCAACGGGATAAAACAAACCCTGCTCCGCCGCAAATTGCTGGACTTGTGCAGTAATTACGCCTGCCTCACAACTTAAGCTTCGATCTTGGGCATTGAAGTCTAGGATTTTATTCATACGCTCTAGGGAGACGACTAACTCGCCTTGCATAGCAACTGCACCACCACTTAAACCTGTGCGTCCACCCGAAGGTACGATCTTGAACCCTCGTTGATTGGCTAATTGAATAATGGCTTGTACTTGCTCAGTAGACTTAGGTAGAGCAATGGCAGAAGGGGCTGGCTCATAGATTTTCGTCCAATCGCGCCCGTAGGTTTCTAGGCTTAAAGCATCGGTACGTAAGCCTTGATCACCGAGTATAGAGTGAATTTGTATTAAAACATCTGGAGTCAGCATATCCAACGGCCATGTAATGAAAGCGTATACTGAGTATAAACGGCTTAACCACTGTCGAATATTGGCAGGTGCATATACTTATAGGCAGAATACGCACCCTCACTTCAAACCATCAATGCATAATGCAAGATTTATTCACCACTACTTGGCAAACGACACAAGCTCCAACAGCTAGTTGGCAAACACCTTGGTTACTCGCAACCGGCTCACTTACGCAACGCTTACAACAGGTTTGTCAACAAGCATTTAAGGTGCAAGTACTGAAACATGAATTCATCGCTGCCCCTGAATTTAGCTGTGAAGACTTAAGTGTAAAGCCTAAGGATCAAGTTTTGCAGCGCGAAGTCTTACTGTGTGATGGTGATGAGCCATTAGTATTCGCCTGTTCTCTCTTGCCCGAAGCCGCTTTACAGGGACGCTATCAAGAATTAAGAGAGCTAGGCAGTCGCCCACTCGGACATTGGATCTTTTCTGAGCCGGTGTTAAAGCGCCAAACGATGCTGTTTGCAGAATTACCGCTTCATGCGACATTATTTCAAAACCTAAATACCCCATCCGCAATCTCGCCCTCAATGCTCTTATGGGGACGAAAAACTTTATTTATCGGCGCAGCTAAGCCCTTATTAGTCAGTGAATTTTTCTTGCCTGCTTTAAAAAGGCGTTCAGGAGATCAACATGGAGCTTGAAGAATATCAATTACGCCAAGCGATTATTGAGCAATGCTTATGGATGAATGCGCAGGGTTTGAATCAAGGCAGCTCCGGCAATATTTCGGCACGCTACCAAAATCAGCTCATTATTACGCCGACCGCAATGGCGTATGAAGCCATGCGCCCTGAAATGCTCGCGGCTATTTCTTTGGATGATCAGTCTACGTGGCGGGGGTCACATCAGCCTTCAAGCGAATGGCGCTTTCATTATGATTTGATGCGCACTCGTCCTGAGATTGGCGCAATTGTGCATACCCATTCAACTTATGCCACCAGCTTAGCCATTACTCGCCGCTCAATTCCTGCGGTACATTATATGATTGCTTTATTTGGTGGAAATGATGTGCGCTGCGCCGAATACGCTACTTATGGCACACAAACACTATCAGATCATGTCTTAGCCGCGATGCAGGAGCGCAAAGCTTGCTTACTCGCCAATCACGGTATGCTAGTGGCTGGCGAAAGCCTCACTAAAGCCATGTGGCTAGCGAGTGAATTAGAGACTTTAGCACAGCAGTATTATCACGCTTTGCAATTGGGCGGCGCGGTGATTTTAACTGATGCGCAAATGGCGGAGGTGCACGCGAAATTAGCTAATTATGGTCTTGGGCAAACTACACAAAACTAAGCTAGACCTGCGTACAACTCTTGAATACTCAGCTTCACGCCCAAAGCCGTCAAACTTAAAGTATCTGTCGGATTAGTGTGAACCTGTAAATGCCATTCATCTCGGCCTAAACGATGATAGCGCTCAACCAATACATTATCAGGGTCGACTAACAAATAATCCTGTAAGCCTGAAATACTTCGATAATGGGCAAATTTTCCACCTCGATCATAATCGCAAGTGCTCGGTGACAGTACTTCAATAATCACAAGCGGATTTAGTAAAGTGCGCTCCTTATCTGTTAGCTCCGGTTCACCACAATAAACGGATACATTTAGAAGGTCTAAAACAACTAGAAGGTCTAAAACAACAAACTCTTGATTTCAGCTTCAGTAAGCCCTGTCACAGCAGCAATCATTTTTAAATCTAAACCATTAGCCTGCATCCCTTGAGCCATTTTTATAATCGCTTGTTGTTCGCCTTCTGCTCGGCCTTTGGCCATTCCAAGCTGCTCTCCCGCCTCCAAACCTTCAACCCAACCTTCTTGATGCGCAGTATCATAGGAGTTTTTTAAGTCACGATAATACTTAATGCTATCCTCATAGGCCTTGCGCTCTTCAGGGCTAAATTGAGCAAGTTGGGCAATCGCAAAAGTACGCTGGAATATATCTTCATGTAGGACTTCAGGCATTGTGTCTAACTCATGTAAGTGCTTGAACACATACAGCCATTTATCTTGTAGAGTTTCTAATTGCTCAGCAGTTTTATGGAAACGCGGTAACACTAAGTAGATAAAATTTAGTTTTTCATAAAAGACTCGATTGAATTGGTCTTTGAGTTGAGCATGATAGATCACTTCATACTGTTCATCATCCATCACGAAATCAAGAATACCAATCGTATAAACCGCCTCTAGCTTATAATCCCAATCACCCCGCTGAGCTTGCTCTTGAATCGCAAAGGTTGAGTAGTAAATACTGCGATCTTTGAAGAACATCTGCTTCACTTTTTGCAGCTCGACAATGAAGCGCTCCCCCGTATTACTAATGCAATTCAGATCAAAAATCGCTTTACGATCCATTTGACTAATGCCTTGATATTCATTTTTAGTGTATTGCAGCTCAGCGATTTGATGGCGTTCAGGCAATAAAGTATTTAGAAAGCTAATCAGCAAATCTTTGTGTGGCTCTTCACCAAATAACTTCTTAAAACCAAAGTCGGTTAAGGGATTCAGGTAAACAGATTGCATACCAACCGTCCTATAAGGGCTTGTATGGCTCTAAGTTTAGCATGAAATCGCTAGGTTCTAGACCATACAGACTTATTCAGTTAAGAACCGACCCACGCACTCACCAAGCCCGAATCTGCATCCACTAAGTCGGCCACCACATCAAAATGATGCCGTCCTGCTTCCCGATGGGCGCGAATATCAATCCCAAATCCAGTCCAAATATTCGCGAGTAAATCATTCTGGCGCAAAAATTCAGGGCGCTCTAATGCTCCCACCCAGCAAGTGACTGGAATATTCACTAAGGGCGCGTGCAAAGCAGGGCTTGCTTGCACAGCGGTTTCAGGTGTCAATTGCCATTTTTGATTCATCACCGTGCGCATTAAAGGACGTAAATCATGCAAACCGCTAATAGATACCACGCTTTTAAGCCGCTCTTGCACCACTTCGGGTAAATGTGAATCCAGACAGATCATGCGTGTGACTAAATGCCCACCTGCGGAATGACCTGCTAAATGAATCGACCCACTCACCAATTGAGCCGCTTGTATAAGTGCTTGCCTGATCTTCTGCGTGATTTCTGGAAGGGATGCTTGTGGGGCAAGCGGATAGCTGGGTAAAGCCACGGCATAACCTTGCGCGACGGCACCGGCTGCTAAATGCGACCATGACGATTTATCAAAAGCGAGCCAATACCCACCATGCACGAAGACCGCTAAACCTTTCGGCATCCCTTCAGGATAAAACACATCGAAGCGTTCACGCTCCCCTGCTCCATAAGCAAGATCTAACTCAGCATAGGCCGTGGCGCGAAACCTTGCGGCTGAATCTGCCCAAAATTTTGGATAGGTATCCGCATGTTCGATATAAGCACTATTACTATAAGCATCATCCCAATCTGTAATCATCTTGGCTATCCCCCTCGCCAAAGCTAACATCGTCTATAGTTAGGTCGATCATTGACTTAAGTCAAGTCTCTAAATTATTTTAAATTTAAAATATTTGAACTTGAAATTTAACCCAATCAATGCCATGCTTATTAGCATCAACTTGGAGGAGATGCTTGGAGCGATGAAGATTCTAGTTCTTGGTGGTGGTCCGTCCGGTTTATATTTTGCTATTAGCATGAAGCTTCGGGATGCCTCTCATGATATTACGGTGCTTGAACGTAATAAATCCGACGATACCTTTGGTTGGGGTGTTGTCTTATCAGATGATACTCTCAACAATCTCCGTGCTAATGATCCAGTGAGTGAAGCCGTCATTCGTTCACATTTTGCTTATTGGGATGATATAGCGGTTTATTACCGTGGCACTAGAACCGTTTCTTCAGGGCATGGCTTCTGTGGCATTGGACGTAAACAATTGCTCCTCGACCTACAAGCTCGCGCTCTAGCGCTTGGTGTTAAAATCAATTTTTCCTCTGAAGCTGAAAGCGCCGATCATTATAGGCATGAATATGATCTGGTGGTCGCTTCGGATGGCTTAAACTCTAAAACCCGTACTGCACTAGCGGAACATTTCAAACCGAATATTGATGTACGGCGGTGCAAATTTGTTTGGCTCGGGACGCATCAGAAATTCGATGATGCTTTCACCTTTATTTTTGAAAATACTGAGCATGGCTGGGTTTGGGCGCATGCTTATCAGTTTGATGCGGATACCGCCACCTTCATTGTCGAATGCCACGAAGAGACTTGGAACAAATTCGGTTTTGGAGAAATGACCCAAGACGAAAGTATTGCTACCTGCGAAAATATCTTTAAAAACTATTTAGCGGGTCATGAGTTAATTAGTAATGCGCGGCATTTGCGTGGCTCAGCTTGGTTAAACTTTCCACGTGTCCTGTGTGAACAATGGCATTATAAAAATATTGTACTTCTCGGTGATGCCTCAGCCACCGCACATTTTTCCATTGGCTCAGGCAGTAAATTGGGGATTGAATCCGCCATTGCCCTTGCCAAGCTTTTACACAGCGAACCCTGTATGCAGCAAGCCTTCGAGCGCTATCAAGCTGAACGCCGTTTGGAAGTATTACGCTTACAATCGGCTGCCCGCAACTCAATGGAATGGTTTGAACAGGTGGAGCGCTATTTGGAGCTTGATCCAGTACAGTTCAACTATTCGTTGCTCACCCGCTCGCAGCGGATTAGTCATGAAAACTTGCGCTTGCGTGATCCTCAATGGGTGGCAAGTGCTGAAGCTTGGTTTCAAGCTCAAGCGGGTAATGCGGGCTCTAAACGCATCCCTATGTTTGCCCCCTTCCAACTACGCACTATGCAACTAAAAAATCGAGTAGTCGTATCACCGATGGCACAATACAAGGCCGTTGATGGCTGCCCGACAGATTGGCATTTTGTGCATTATGCAGAACGAGCTAAAGGTGGTGCTGGCTTGGTCTACACCGAAATGACCTGTGTTAGTCCAACTGGGCGCATCACCCTCGGTTGCCCCGGTTTATATGCACCTGAACATGAAGTGGCTTGGAAGCGTCTAGTGGATTTCGTTCATCAAGAAACAGATGCAAAAATCTGCTGCCAAATCGGTCATTCTGGGCGTAAAGGCGCAACTCAACTGGGTTGGGAAAAGATTGATGCTCCCTTAGAGACGGGTCATTGGCCACTGATTTCCGCCTCTGCTATTCCATTGACACCTGAAAACCAAATGCCCAAAGCAATGGATCGGGCAGACATGGACGAAGTACGCGATCAGTTTGTAGCAGCCGCACAAATGGCTGAGCGAGCGGGTTTCGATATGATTGAACTGCATGCCGCACATGGCTATCTAATCTCTTCGTTTATTTCACCACTGACCAATATGCGCACCGACGAATACGGCGGTAACTTAGCCAATCGTATGCGTTATCCGCTCGAAATTTTTAAAGCGATGCGAGCAGTATGGCCAGAGCCTAAACCGATGTCAGTACGGATTTCTGCCAATGATTGGATGGGTGAAGCTGGCATTACTCCAGAAGCTGCGGTTGAGATTGCACGACTCTTCCACGCGGCGGGGGCTGATATTATTGACGTATCAGCAGGCCAAGTCACCAAACAAGAGCAACCTGTTTATGGGCGTATGTTCCAAACCCCCTTCTCGGATCGAATTCGTAATGACACCGGTATTAAGACCATGACCGTGGGCAATATCTACGAGCCGGATCATGTGAACTCGATTTTAATGGCAGGTCGGGCGGATTTAGTCTGTTTAGCCCGTCCGCATTTGGCTGATCCTTATTGGACGCTGCATGCAGCCATGCAACTTAATGATTTGGAAACAACATGGCCTAAACCCTATCGTGGTGGGCGCGATCAGTTATTGCGATTAAAAGATCGACCGAAGGATACCCTACACTCATGAGTACTCTAAACTTAGCGGGTAAACGTGTTTTGATTACCGGTGGCGGCTCGGGGGTCGGTGCGAATATGGCCTTAGCCTTTGCACAGGCTGGTGCAGAAGTCATTATCGCTGGACGGCGTTTAGCAGCCTTAGAGCAAGTGGCCACCCAACACAGAGCTATCCGTGGCATTGCTGCGGATGTTACCGATGAGGCCAGCGTCCAAATACTCTTCGCACAGTCTGGTATGGTCGATATTGTGATTGCGAATGCGGGGGCGGCGGAATCGGCAGCCTTCACCAAGACTTCGCTAGCGACTTGGCAAAGCATGCTAGCGGTAAATTTAACAGGGGTATTTTTGACCCTGCGTGAAGGCTTGAAGCAAATGCAGGCACGTCCTTGGGGACGCTTGATAGTAGTGGCTTCAACCGCTGGTTTAAAGGGGTATGCCTATGTTGCCCCCTATGCAGCAGCTAAGCATGGCGCGATTGGCTTAGTGCGCTCCTTAGCTTTGGAGGTCGCCACGAAAAATATTACGGTGAATGCGCTTTGCCCTAGCTTTCTCGATACCGAAATGACTGAGCGCAGTATCGAGAATATTATGCAGAAAACGGGGCGTAGCCGTGAACAAGCACTTGCTGCTTTAGTCTCGACCAATCCACAGCAGCGCTTAATTCAAGCGGCTGAAGTCTCTAATGCCGCTTTATGGTTATGCTCGGCGGGTTCAGAAGGTATCAATGGGCAAGCATTGGCAATTGCCGGAGGTGAGGTATGACCGAGAACGATTCCAGCTCTAAAAAGCGCTTGCGCTTATGGTTACGACTCTTACGCACCACACGCAGCACTGAAGCCGAGCTACGTGAGTTTTTGCGGGTCGAACATGAAACGACCCTACCTCGGTTTGATGTCATGGCAGCTTTATATCGTGTCCCTCAAGGACTGACCATGACTGAACTTTCTCGTTATTTACTCGTCTCGAACGGCAATGTGACTACAGTCGTAGATCGGCTAGTGCTCGATGGCATGGCCAAGCGCGAACAACTAGCCAATGATCGGCGTAGTTTACGAGTCTCACTTACTGAGCAAGGTTATGCGCAATTTACACAGATGGCGAGCGCCCATGAGGCCAAAGTCAATGACTTATTCGCTGATTTTAGTCCGCAGGATATTGAGCAATTACTCAGTCTATTAAAAGCACATGCACACAAGGAGAGCGCTCATGAAGAGCATGGCCTCGCTTGAACCTCGGTATTTTCGTTGGCAGATGCAAGGTCGAGTGGCGATTATTCGCTTAGATCGACCTGAGCGTAAAAATCCACTCACCTTTGACAGTTATGCCGAGTTACGCGATACCTTTCGTGCCTTGGCTTATGCAGAAGATGTCGATGCGGTGGTATTTGCCTCGAATGGCGGTAACTTCTGCTCGGGAGGCGATGTGCATGAAATCATCGCCCCCCTCGTGCAAATGGATATGAAAGGTTTATTAGCCTTTACACGCATGACCGGCGATTTAGTTAAAGCGATGTTGCATTGTGGCAAACCGATTATTGCTTCTGTTGAAGGAGTTTGTGTCGGAGCAGGTGCGATTATCGCAATGGCGGCTGATTTGCGCTTAGGCACGCCTGAAACCAAAACAGGCTTTTTATTTACTCGCGTGGGTTTAGCGGGCTGTGATATGGGCGCTTGTGCGATTTTGCCCAGAATTATTGGTCAAGGTCGGGCGGCTGATCTGCTCTACACCGGACGGATGATGAGTGCAGAAGAAGGCTATCTATGGGGCTTTTTTAATGCACTGCATCCAGCAAGTGAACTAGAAGCTCAAGCTTTGCAATTAGCGCAAAGCATTGCAGCGGGCCCTAGCTTCGCCAATAGCATGACTAAAACTCAGCTAACCCACGAATGGAATATGTCACCTGAGCAAGCGATTGAAGCCGAAGCCCAAGCCCAAGCGATTTGCATGCGAACTCAGGATTTTGAGCGTGCTTATCATGCCTTCGTGAACAAGGAAAAGCCCGCTTTTGAGGGTAATTAAATGGCAGATTCCAGCTTCCTAGCTTGGCCTTTTTTCGAACCCAAGCACCGCGAATTAGCTGCTCACTTAGAAACTTGGTGTCAGCAAGCCTTACCTGTAGATCATGCTAATACCGATGCGACCTGCCAAATGTTAGTACAAAGTCTAGGGGCTGCGGGTTTTTTGGAGTATACCGGCGCTAAAACTGGCGAAAATATGGATGTCCGTAGCCTTTGTTTAATACGTGAAATCCTCGCACGCTACGATGGTTTAGCCGACTTTTCCTTTGCGATGCAAGGCCTAGGCATGGGTGCGATTAGCCTGTTTGGTACAAAAGAGCAACAACAATGGCTTGATAAAACTCGTACAGGTCAAGCAATTGCAGGCTTTGTCCTCACTGAACCCACCTCAGGCTCGGATGTCGCTAGCATGACTAGCACTGCAGTATGGGATGGCGAACATTTCATGCTTAGCGGGGAAAAAACTTATATTTCCAATGGCGGCATTGCGGATGTTTATGTCGTGTTTGCCCGCAGTGAAAACCTTGAACAAGCAGCGGGAGCGCGGGGTATTTCGGCCTTTATTTTGCCTGCCGAGAGTGGAGGTTTGGAGATTGTTGAACGGATTGAAACGATTGCACCTCACCCATTAGCCCGCTTGCGCTTCAATCAAATTCGTTTACCAGCAACGAGCTTGATTGGCAAGCGGGGCGATGGTTTTAAGATTGCGATGTCAGTGCTGGATGTATTCCGCTCTACCGTTGGTGCGGCTGCTTTAGGCTTTGCTCGGCGGGCTTTAGATGAAAGTTTAGCGCGTAGCCAGCAGCGGCAATTATTTGGAGCGCCGCTGTTTGATTTGCAGATGGTGCAAGGGCATATCGCGGATATGGCTTTGGCTATTGATGCAGCCGCCTTATTGATTTATCGCGCTGCTTGGAGCAAAGACCAAGGCGCGGCTCGTGTCACCCGTGAGGCGGCAATGGCCAAACTATTTGCCACCGAAACAGCCCAGCAAGTCATTGATATGGCGGTGCAATTGCACGGTGGCGATGGCGTGCGGAAAGGTACAATTGTCGAACGCCTTTATCGAGAAATTCGCGCCTTACGCATTTATGAAGGTGCATCTGACGTACAAAAAACCGTCATAGCTCGCCAAACATTGCTTAATTTTGAGCAAGGAGGATTGTGATGCTCGGACCAACAGGCCATATAGATACCTTCAGCCGCGACCATTTGCCGCCCGAAGATCAACAACCCACATTTTTACTCGATCAATTTCACTATCCTGATTATCTGAACGTGGGCGTAGAACTCACTGATAAAATGGTCGAACAAGGCTTTGGCGATAAAATTGCTTTAATCGGCAATGGTCGCCAACGCAGTTATAAAGAACTTACAGATTGGACGAATCGCCTTGCGCATGTCTTAATTGAGGATTTGGGCGTCAAATCTGGCAATCGTATTCTGATACGCTCAGCTAATAATCCTGCCTTGGTGGCTTGCTGGCTTGCTGCAACTAAAGTTGGAGCGGTTGTTGTTAATACTATGCCAATGCTACGAGCTGGCGAGCTAAAAAAGATCGTCGATAAAGCCCAAATCACCCATGCTTTATGTGATACGCGCTTAATGGATGAACTGACCGAATGTGCCAAAACCAGTGAATACTTAAAATACGTGGTGGGCTTTGATGGCACAGCGAATCATGATGCTGAGCTGGATCGGGCTGCTTTAAACAAAGCTATCAAATTTACGCCTGTGCAAACCGGACGGGATGATGTGGCCTTACTCGGTTTTACCTCTGGTACGACTGGAGAGCCTAAGGCAACCATGCATTTTCACCGTGATTTATTGGCCATTGCGGATAGCTATGCCAAAGATGTCTTAGGCGTAACCCCTGAGGATATTTTTGTTGGCTCGCCACCTTTAGCCTTTACGTTTGGCTTGGGAGGCTTAGCGGTTTTTCCCTTACGTTATGGAGCAACCGCGACTTTGCTCGAAACCGCCTCGCCGCCCAATATGATCCAAATTATTGAGACTTATAAGGCGACTATTTGCTTTACCGCGCCCACTGCCTATCGAGCTATGCTGCGAGCAATGGATGAGGGGGCCGATTTATCGTCCTTACGCTGTGCCGTTTCCGCTGGAGAAACTTTGCCAGCCCCTGTATTTGATGAATGGCAGCGTAAAACTGGCAAACCTATACTCGATGGCATTGGCTCGACGGAAATGCTACATATTTTTATCAGTAATCGCTTCGAATCTGCACAAGCAGGCTCTACGGGCTATCCGGTTTTAGGGTATGAAGCCAAGATTGTAAATCACAAGATGGATGAACTACCGCGTGGTGAGGCGGGCTATTTAGCCGTGCGAGGCCCAACTGGTTGCCGTTATTTAGCCGATAAGCGCCAAACTCATTATGTACAAGCGGGTTGGAATATCACGGGCGATACCTTCATTCAAGATGAAAACGGTTTGTTCCATTTCGCTGCCCGCAATGACGATATGATTATCTCGTCTGGCTATAATATCGCCGCCCCCGAAGTAGAAGCCGCTCTACTTGGACATCCCTATGTGCTTGAATCTGCGGTGGTCGGTGCACCTGATCCAGAACGTGGTTTTATTGTACAAGCGCATGTGGTGTTGGAAGCCGACATACCGCGTGATTCCATCACGATAAAAACCCTTCAAGATTATGTGAAGCAAACCATTGCTCCCTATAAATATCCGCGCTCGATAGTTTTTACTGAGGCTTTGCCCAAAACAGCAACGGGTAAGATTCAACGTTTTAAATTACGCCCACAAGCAGCCCTAAGCACTACTGACTTTGTAAAAACTAAAGCACAGTTTAAAATTCCAGCGGGTGTGATTTATCTAGATGGTAATTCCTTAGGCCCTTTACCTATATCTGTCGCTGCCCACGTAAATAAAGTGGTCGAGCAGGAATGGGGTGAACAACTGATTCGCGCTTGGAACACGGCGGGTTGGTTTGATCAACCGCGTCGAGTGGGTAACCGCCTCGCTAAACTCTTAGGGGCAGCCGATAATACCGTCGTAATGGGCGATACTCTTTCTATCAAAGTGTATCAAGCTTTAGCGGCAGCCCTTGCTTTGAATCCAGAGCGCAAAATCGTCTTATCTGACAGTGGCAACTTCCCAACCGATCTTTATATGGCAGAAGGCTTACTGAACTCGCTAGATCAGGGGCATATACTCCAGACACCAGAACCCGAAGCGGTGGAAGACCTGATTGATGAGCGTGTTGCGGTGTTGATACTTACCCATGTCGATTATCGTAGTGGCCGTATGCATAATATGCAGCGCTTAACTGCAAAAGCACACGAGCATGGCGTAATCACTATCTGGGATTTGGCTCATTCTGCCGGAGCTGTTCCGGTGAATTTGACGGCTGCCAAAGCGGATTTTGCCGTGGGCTGCACCTACAAATACTTAAATGGTGGCCCTGGTTCCCCTGCTTTTATCTATGTTGCCCCTCAGCATGCAGATCTTGCCTTACCCGCTTTGTCAGGTTGGATGGGGCATGCCGCCCCCTTTGCCTTTGATTTGAATTACCAACCCGCCAAGGGCATTCAACGGATGCGAGTCGGTACACCACCCGTGTTGGCGCTATCGGCTTTAGAGGCCGCTTTGGAGGTTTGGGATGAAGTCACTATGCCGGAAGTGCGTAGCAAGTCGATCATCTTAAGTGAGCTATTTATCCAGCTAGTGGAAGCCAAATGCCCCAGTCTACAACTGGCTAGTCCGCGCAATCCGAAAGAGCGTGGCTCACAAGTGTCTTTCCGCTGTGAGCAGGGTTATGCAGTAATGCAAGCACTGATTGCCAAGGGTGTCATCGGTGATTTCCGCGCACCTAACTTGATTCGCTTTGGTTTTACCCCATTGTATATAGATGAAGCAGATGTCACACAAGCAGCCGAGATCTTAGCTGAAGTACTGAACCAAGGCTTATGGAATCAACCCGTCTATCAACAACAGGCCGCCGTGACATGAGTAATACACCTTATGATCCAGCACAGGAAGGGGCGCAAATGTCCTTTGATGGACGTATGTCCTATGGCGATTATTTGCAAATCGACACGCTATTAAATGCGCAAAAGCCACTTACGCATAAGCATGATGAAATGCTGTTCATTATTCAGCATCAAACTTCCGAATTATGGATGCGACTCGCCATTCATGAACTAGTCGCCGCTCGCCAAGCTTTACGTACTAACCGCTTACCGAATGCCTTTAAAATGCTGGCACGAGTTGCACGGATTTTTGAACAGCTCAATAACGCTTGGGATGTACTACGCACGATGACTCCTAGCGAATATACTCAATTCCGTGAACAACTAGGACAAAGCTCGGGTTTTCAATCGCATCAATATCGGCAAATTGAATATATTCTGGGCAATCGGAATCCAGCGATGCTGCGCCCGCATGCACATCATCCTGAAATTTTGCAACTGCTAGAAAACGAATTAGCCCAACCAAGTCTATACGATGAGTCGTTACGTTTAGTCGCAGCAGCAGGCATTGCTCTTCCCGTCGAAGTATTGGAGCGTGATTTACGCCAACCTCATCTTGCCAATGATGCGGTCATGCATGCTTGGAAACAGGTTTACCAAAACCCTGAGCGATATTGGACACTTTATGAACTAGCCGAAAAGCTGGTTGATTTTGAAGATTACTTCCGGCGCTGGCGCTTTAATCATGTCACTACCGTCGAGCGCATTATTGGCTTTAAGCGTGGTACAGGTGGCACGGGAGGCGTTTCGTATTTGCGACGGATGCTTGAAGTGGAGTTATTCCCTGAGCTTTGGCATGTACGCACCATTTTATAAATTTCGCAACGA
>JBJOOT010000086.1:0-13746 GCA_046051185.1 Pseudomonadota bacterium
TGCGGTATTAGAACCGGTGGCGGATGGCTTCCGTACGTATCTAAAGTGTGAATTTGCCGTCACAGCGGAAGCATTATTATTGGATAAGGCACAATTATTAACTTTGACTGCGCCTGAAATGACCGTATTAGTGGGGGGTATGCGGGCATTGAATGCCAACTTCGCACAAAGCCAACACGGTGTATTTACCCAGCGCCCTGAAACCTTAAGTAATGATTTCTTTGTCAATTTGCTGGATATGAATACTGAATGGAAGGCGACTGACGATAAGAATGTGTTTGAAGGACGCGACCGCAAAACAGGTGCATTGAAATGGACAGCCAGTCGTATTGATCTGATCTTTGGCTCTAATTCACAACTACGCGCCATTGCAGAAGTGTATGGCAATGCGGATGCGCAAGCGAAATTTGTCAAGGATTTTGTCGCCGCATGGACGAAGGTGATGAATCTGGATCGTTTTGATTTGGCTAGCTAATTCTAGCTTAGGATACTGCTCGAATGAGCAGTATCTATTGTCAGTTGAAAAGTTACGCTGTTTTTCGTCGCCGTTGATTACTCCGTGCACGACTTCCGGGTTCTGCGGCTTTAATATTTTTCGCTGCTTTAGGTTTAATCGCTAACGGTTTGGGGGCAAATGCTTTTCCCTTTGCATTATTAGCAGGAGTATCAGCTTTAGGTACAGCTTTTTGCTTAGGTGCTGTATGCGGCACATTATGCTCTGGCTCAAAACCATCCACCTGTTGCCGCTGGAATTTGCGCTTAATGAGCTTTTCAATATCAATGAGTTGCTTGGCTTCATCCGCACAAACTAAAGAAATTGCCTGCCCACTTGCTCCCGCCCGACCTGTGCGCCCAATGCGATGCACATAATCTTCTGCAACTTGGGGTAGATCAAAATTGACGACTTGTGGTAGTTGGTCAATATCAATCCCGCGTGCAGCTATATCGGTTGCCACAAGAATCTGAGTTTTACCTTGTTTAAAACTAGCTAAAGCTTCCGTGCGTTGATTTTGGCTTTTATTACCATGAATGACCGCAGCGACTACCCCGATATGAGTCAATTGACGCACTAAGCGATCTGCACCATGCTTGGTTTTGCTAAAGACTAAAGCCTGTTCCCATTGGTGCTCGCGGATTAAATGGGCGAGTAAGGCGGTTTTTTTCGCTTTATCCACTTCATAAATGATTTGCTCAACAGCGGTGACAGTCGAGTTTTTGGGGCTAGCATTAATTTCGATAGGAGTCTTTAATAGCCCTTTTGCGAGATTACGAATCTCTTCGGAGAAGGTAGCAGAGAATAATAAATTCTGCCGTTGTTTAGGGAGGAGGGCAAGAATTTTGCGAATATCGCTAATGAAGCCCATATCTAGCATGCGATCTGCTTCATCTAGGACTAGAATTTCTAAATCATTAAATTGAATAGCATGTTGTGCATATAAATCCAGCAAGCGCCCGGGGGTGGCCACTAAAATATCGGCTCCACGGCGCAAGCGCATCATTTGGGGGTTGATTTTTACCCCTCCAAAAACGACAGCCGAATGTAAACGTAAATGCTGCCCATAGGTCTGGACGCTTTCATGAACTTGGGCGGCCAATTCCCGCGTGGGAGTGAGTACTAAAGCACGGACACGATTGCTACGCACAGGCTTACCTAAATTTAAGCGATGTAACAATGGCAGTGTAAAGCCAGCGGTTTTACCAGTACCCGTTTGAGCCGCTGCCATGAGGTCGCTGCCTTTTAAAATCGCTGGAATCGCTTGCGCTTGAATCGGTGACGGTTGGTGATAACCTTTTTCGTGCACAGCACGGACTAAGGCCGCATCAAGGCCTAAATTTGCAAATGTCATAGTGTTTCCCTCAAGGTAACAAATCGTTGCGCTTAAGCTTAAACGTTTAGAGTAAAGCGTTAGCCGGATGCGGCATGCAGTAATTGGCACTCAAGGGAGGGGCTGATCGAGGCATAAAAATAGCTGGGATCAAACAACTAAGGATGTCGCTACCCTCTGTTGTCTGGGATACAGACAACAGAGGGCAGCGACTTTAACATGGGTGAGGCTAGATACACAATTTTTTAAATGGAAAAACAGCAATATGAGCTGAAACCCTGTCTAAACTGAGCGCTTTAAACAGGGTTTCAGCTCTGAGTCTTTTATTTGACTGTTATCGTAGTTTTAACCAAGTGGTTTTGAGTTCGGTATATTTATCAAAAGCATGTAAGGATTTATCGCGGCCTATCCCTGATTGCTTATACCCACCAAAAGGTGTTGTGATGTCATCCGCATCATAGCAATTGGCATAAACCACGCCCGCTTTTAAAGCTCGGGTTGCTTTATACAGCGTATTTACATTATCACTCCAGACCCCCGCCGCTAGGCCATAAATGGATTCATTCGCAACTTGAATGGCCTCATCCACCCCATTCACCGTAATCACCGATAAGACAGGGCCAAAGATTTCTTCTTGTGCAATACGTGCTTGATTACTCACTTGATCGAAGACCGTTGGTTCGATATAGCAACCTCCCGTTTCGAGGCGTACTTGCTGGCCACCGACTAATAGCCTAGCTTCTTGCTTGCCGCTAGCAATATAGTCCATGACCCGCTCAGTGTGGGTTTTGTCAACCATTGCGCCTAAGCGGGTATTGGGATCAAGTGGATCACCAGGTTGCATACCTTGAGCAAACTGGAGAATTTTCTCCATGACTGCATCACGAATCGGTGCATCCAAAATTAAGCGCGAGCCAGCAGAACACATTTCGCCTTGATTAAAGAAAATGCCAAAAGCTGCTGCTTCTGCTGCTGCATCTAAATCACCACAATCGGCTAAAATAATATGCCCTGACTTACCACCGCATTCGAGGCCAACTTTCTTCATATTCGATTGTGCGGAATATTGCAGGATGTATTTGCCAACAGCTGTTGAGCCAGTGAAAAACACGCCATCAATATCCATGTGTAAACCTATCGCTTGACCTGCAGTGTGTCCCAAACCAGTGACCACATTGAGCACTCCTTCAGGAAGACCAGCCTCTAGGGCTAAAGCAGCGAGCCGCACGGCTGTTAAGGAGGATTGTTCCGCAGGTTTAAGCACAATGGAATTACCCGCTGCTAAAGCAGGTGCGAGTTTCCACGCGGCCATAATCAAAGGAAAATTCCAAGGTACAATCACCCCACAGACGCCTAAGGGTTCGCGTGTAATGGTGGCTAAGACATTATGAGCTGAAGGGGCAACCTCATCATAAAGCTTATCGACAGCCTCAGCATACCAGCGGAAACAGCGAGCAGTGGCAGGAATATCAATGCTCAAACTATCACGGATCGGTTTACCCATATCCAAAGTTTCAAGAAGGGCTAATTCATCGCCATGTTGTTCGATCAATTCAGCGAGGCGAAATAGAATGGATTTACGTTTGCTAGGAGGTAATTTACTCCAGCGACCATCATTAAAAGCGGCTCGTGCAGCAGCCACCGCCTTATCCACATCCGTCTGATCGCAAGCAGCTATTTGTGTGAGTGTACGGCCATCAATGGGGCTAATACAGGCGAAGGTTTGTTCTGAAGCAGCACTTACATATTGGCCATTAATAAAAGACTTGCCTTGAATGTTGAGTTGTTTAGCACGCTCTGCCCAATTCGGATTGACGGGTTTATTCATTAAATCTTCCTCACTTAAGCAGATAATGCCTGCTCTTTAAAATGTTCATGTATACCTGCGACTGCCTGAATAGAAGCAAGGCCATCGCGAATATCCGCCTCTATCGCACGACGCAAGGCAAAAGCATTTTGTTGGCGTAGTGCTTGTAAAGCTTCTTTATGCCGATCAATACGATAATGCTGGGTGAGCTTGCTTTTTGCAAAGCGCACAAAAGGCCCTAATTGCAGCCAAATACTTTCAATTAACGGCACCGCTACTTGAAAAGGATTGCGCTGATACAAATAGCGATGGAATTCTTGATTAGCCAAGCTACCTTCGCCGGTATCACTTTGTTGATACGCCAGATCAATTAAAGCATCTAAGCGCTCTAGTTCGACAAGATGCTCCGGGCGGCAGTAGGGCAAGGCACTTTCTGCGGCATGTGTTTCAAGCACAATCCGTAATTCATATAATTCTTTGAAACGAGCCGCCGTCATTTGCGGCACCATCACCCGCCGATTATCCCGCACTTCCACCGCACCTTCACAAGTCAAGCGGTGGAGCGCTTCACGCACTGGCATCGGGCTGACATGCAGAATCTCTGCTAAACCACGGATTGTCAGCGGCAAGCCCGGTTCAATTTGCCCACACATCAAGGCTCGACGTAGTGAATGATACACCCAGAGATTGACCCCTTGATCGGGTGTTTTTTCCAAGGGCGTTAAGGACACAAGTTGAGAGGATTTGGTGTTCATGTTGTCCTAGAAGCTAGCAATTAGCTTCATATTATATGATCACATTATTGAGTATTTCCAGACGAAATTTTAGGCATATTAAGTGTTTTTTGGGTATAAACTGTTCGTAAATAGCTATTCTGACTCTTGACCCTAGACATTTTCGTGATCACAATTAGATGCGCAGTGGCCAGCCGATGCCATTGTGTTGCGGAGGACTGGTCATGGATCAGCTAAACAAAAATAGACAGACACCTGAACTCGATATTTTTATCACCGATCTCAATGGTAATCAGCGTGGTAAACGTGTCCCCGCCCATTCAACCCGTAAAATTCTTCAAGAAGGCTTTAAAATGCCGCGCTCGATCATTGGCCTCGATTTTTGGGGGGATGATATTGCCGGAGCAACACTGGCGCTTGCAGATGGGGATAGCGATGGTGTTTGCGAGATTGTCTCAACTCAAGCTGTCCTAGTACCTTGGGTGGCGGGTGAGCATTATCAAATGCTAGCGATGATGAGTCATCCTCAGGGCTGTGGTTTAGCGACGGATCCACGCCAGCTATTGGCTTGTGTCTTGCAGCGTTATACCGAGCGAGGTTTAACCCCAGTGGTGGCGGCTGAGCTAGAGTTTTATTTATTAGATCTTGCCTCCGAGCATGAAAAACGGCCGATTCCCTCGCCTTTATTGCCAGAGAGCCGTTTTGCTCGTCCTGATCCTTATGCAATGCATAACTTGAATCGTTTTCGCCCTATTTTGGAGGAAATTCGTTATGCGTGCCGTCTACAGGATGTGCCTGCCGATTCAGTGATTGCTGAGTTTGGCGATGGTCAGTTTGAGGTGAATTTGAATCATGTGAATGATGCTTTATTAGCGGCGGATCATGCGGTACTGTTTAAGCGTATTGTGCGTAATGTCGCGCATAAGCATCAGCATTTGGCGAGCTTCATGGCGAAAACCTATGGTGATGAAAGCGGCAGTGGTTTGCATATACATTTCAGTGTATTGGATCGAGAGGGTAAGAATATTTTCTCGGATGGTACAGATGCAGGTAGTGCTGATTTACTGCATGCTGTTGGGGGCATATTGGCAGCAATGCGTGGGTCGATGCTGATTTTTGCCCCGCATCTAAATTCATGGCGACGGTTGCGTCCCCGAAGTTATGCACCGATTGCAGCGAATTGGGGCTATGAAAATCGTACCGTCTCAGTACGTATTCCTGATAGCCCCGATGCGGCACGGCGGATTGAACATCGAGTCTCAGGAGCGGATGCGAATCCTTATTTGGTGATAGCTGCGATTCTAAGTGCGGCTTTATATGGAATTGAGCGTAAAATTGATCCGGGCGAAGCAAGTACGGGTAATACTTATGCGCATCCACGCGCTGAGCAAGGTTTACCAAGCCAATGGTATGAAGCCATTAATAGTTTGCGCACGAGTAGCTTAATGCGTGAATTATTAGGTGATGCTTTTGTGGATTTATTTACTGCGATTAAAGAGCAAGAGTTAGATAAATTTGCCAGTCGTATTACGGATGCAGAGTATGAAACGTATCTAGGTGTGGTATAAAGGTAGTTTGTGTTCGAAATTCAGAACGACATTAGTTTTATTGCAGCCATCCTAGTCTTTCAGTAAATGCTGAGATTGGGAACTTTAGCCATCTTAAATGCAACGGCGCGCAATGAAGTTAAAGCTGGCCTTGGAGCTGTGCTGGGTACTTTATTAGGTGACTTCTTGTATATGGTGGCAGCCGTTGCGGGTTTAGCCGCTATGATACAGGCTAACCCGCTGCTTTTTAACGGTGTGCAAGATTTAAAGACGGCTTAGACGAAAGGAGCAATAAGAGCGAATGCAGGATTCAATTCATTCATCTGAACCCGAATACGGCGATCAGGCGTTTCGACGTCAAGGTTTACTAGGCCAAGCCCCTGAAATGACTTATGCTGGGGCTTTAAGTTTCTTACGCCGTACTTATAGTCGAGAGTTAACAGGCGCTGATGTCGTCGTCAGTGGTCTACCGTATGATTCAGCCGTGACCTATCGTTCAGGGGCGCGTTTAGGTCCGCGAGCGATTCGTGCTGCATCAGTACAATTAGCCGAATTAAAATCTTTTCCCTTTGGTTTTCAGCCATTTGAGCATTTAGCTGTATTAGATTATGGCGACTGCTTTTTAGACCCACATCACCCGGAAACCATTATCTCAACCATTGAAGAGCATATCAGCCAGATTTTAGCTGCAGGGGCAAGCCCTTTGAGCTTTGGGGGCGATCATTTTGTGACTTATCCGATTTTGCGGGCGATTGCTAAAAAACACGGGCCCATTGCCTTACTGCATTTTGATGCACATTGCGATACTTGGGAGGATGATGGTACTCGCTTTGATCATGGTAGTATGTTTTTACGTGCTAAGCGTGAGGGTTTAATTGATGTCACACATTCGGTACAGGTCGGAATTCGTACTTATAACGATTCGGATCATGGGTTTAGAATTCTGACAGCGCCTTGGGTACATCGGGAAGGGATTAAGCGCACGGTAGAAGAGATTTATGAACGGGTGGGGCAGCAAAAAGTCTATTTAAGCTTTGATATTGATTGCCTAGATCCGGCTTTTGCACCGGGTACAGGTACGCCGGTTGCCGGTGGTTTAACCAGTGCACAAGCTCTAGGTATTGTGCGTTCTTTAGGGCAGCTCAATTTAGTGGGAATGGATGTGGTGGAGGTTGCTCCTGCTTATGATGTCTCAGAAGTCACTGCTTTAGCGGCTGCTACCTTAGCGCATGATTATTTGTGTTTACTGGCGGAAAAGAAAGGTGCAGTGCGTGCACCGATAGGTTTATTGTGAGGCTGTCATGTTAATCGGTATTTTAGAAACAGGTCGTCCACCAGAAGAATTAAAAACGGCTTATGGTTCTTATGCAGATATGTTCAAGCGTTTATTGGGGGAAGCCGATAATCACTTTGAGTTTAGAGTTTATGCTGTGTTAGATGAAGAATTGCCGCTCAGCCCCTATGAATGTGAGGCTTGGCTGGTAACGGGTTCACGACATGGAGTTTATGAAAATCTGCCGTGGATGCTCAAACTACAAGATTTTATTCGTGCAGTTTGGCAAGCGGAAGTACCAATGATTGGCATTTGTTTTGGGCATCAAGTTATTGCTGCAGCCTTAGGTGGACGTGTGGAGAAGTCTAGTAAAGGCTGGGGCGTTGGCTTACAAGAATATCAAATACAACAGCCACAAACTTGGATGGGCGAGCAAGCAACGGTCATTTTCAATGCTATGCATCAAGATCAAGTGGTTGAACTGCCTGCTACTGCGGAGGTTTTTGCAAGCTCTGAGTTTTGTGAGTATGCGGGCTTAGTCTACGGCGGGCGGATTCTTACTTTCCAAGGTCATCCTGAATTCTCTACTCATTTTGAAACAGATTTATTGAAACTACGTCGTGGAACAGTCGTACCTACACCGCTTGCAGATCAAGCTTTGGCTAGTTTAGCCCAAGCTGAGTTAAAACCAGAAGCTCAAAGCGGTGAGTGGATGGCTAAGTTTTTAAAGCAAGCGGCGGGAGTTTAAGCTCAATGGCTGAGACTCAAGACAGTTTAGGAGGCTAGGCGTTGGAGTTTAGCTAATAATTGCTCGCGGGCGGTGAGATCGGGGATTTTATTCAGCCAAGCCAATGCTTGGGTTTGATCCCCTAAAACTAAGCAAGCGGCGGCTAGGAGTGTCATTCCTTGTGTTTGGGCTAACAGATCACTAGGGCTAGTGGCCAGTATTTCTTCAGCAACTTTGATAAAAACTTGGGTATTGTAGCTTGGCGCAAATCGATGATAATCCTTAATAATTTGCAGGACGATACCGAGCTTTTGGGTTTGAGCGGAGTCACCTTTATTATTGACGGTAAATAATAAACTATTATTAGTCGATTTTAAGTCGGCTAATGTAGTGGCTAGTAGGGTATAGGCTTGTTCGCTTTGCCCCTGTAAATGCAGTAATAAACTGAAATTTGCACTGACTAATGGCTGCTGTATGGCAGGCGCTCGACTGAGCAAATGATTAAATGTCCTGAGAATATCCGCATCATTACTATGATGGTTTTGCTTGATTTCTGAACTAGCTATTTTCAAGAGCATTAAGGCTGCTGCATATTGATCATTCAGTTGATTGACGAAAGCAACCGCCAATTCGGGTTTATTCAGTTCTAATAAACGCTCTAGTTTTTGATGATCCGTTTTAAATTGTTCAGGGCTAAGCTTATTCAGATATGGATTAGGGTGATCTTTATCTAAGAAGCTTTTTAGTTGTTCGATCTGTGTTTGTGTGAGTGGTTGATGCGTTTGGGTGCTACTCAGTGCAGTCTCTTGTAAAGGTTCAGGGTTTGTCTTGTCTGTTAAATTCTGTGTGGGTTCACTGCGATCGGCTGCCAAGGTTTTGGTATTGGGGCCTGCTGCACCCTCGAGGTTTTTTAGAGCCAATGCAGCTTGTGGCGCTGGATTTGAGGGGGCTTTACGCTGAATGCTCGTAATAATTAAAATCCCCGCTAAGAGCATTAGGGCAATAGCGCTGACTCCAATAGCAATATCTAACGGGCGCTTTTTACTTTCTAGGCTCAGTTGTAACCGAGCTTCACGTCTTAATTGTTCCTCTTCATTTGAGCGGGCGCGTTCTAAAGCTTCCCGCATTAATTTATCCCGTTGGAATTGATAAACACCACTTTCTTGGGGCGGATTATCCTCTCGTCGATGCTGGCGCTGGTATTTCTCGGCAACTAGATTACAGTTTTGACAGGTATTCATCCCCGATTTACTGCGGGGCTGTTGATGCTGGCACGCTGGGCAAGTATGCAGATCTTTTGTGTCATCCAGCGCTAGGTTTAATGTTTCAACTGCTTGCTGTAGGGTCGGACGTATCGAGGTTTCTACCATCATCTCCCGAAAGCGTTTTTGATAGTATTCAGCCTCGTCTTGCGTGATATTTTCTAAAACTGCAGTTTTACTTTCTGGAAAAAGCAAACCTTCAGACAATTTATATTCAATATAAGGATCACCTTCTTTATCTAGCAATACCAGCAGATCACGCACCAAATGTCGACGGGTTCGACCGAGGCGTGATGCTGAATGACAAGATCGTAATGATGCTCCAACATCGAAACCTAAACCTTATTGTTATGATTTTTTTGTATCGTAATGATACAAGAATGGTATTAAGTTAACGATTTGTAAGTTGACTGTAAACTTTTTAGGAATGAGCGGATAGGGTTGATAAAATGCTTAACTAGCGATCAGAGGAAGGCTTTATCGGGGATTTTGGCTCAGGAACAAGATCCACGCCCCCCTCATGCCAAGGATGACAGCGTGAGATTCTGCGTATTCCCAACCAAGATCCATACAGTGCGCCATGTTTTTCAATCGCTTCTTTAGTGTAATGCGAGCAAGTCGGATAATACCGACAATTATTGCCTAATAGTGGGCTAAGGAAGAGTTGATAGCCGCGAATAATGCCAATGAGTACAGGTTTCATGGATTAATGCTGATATAAAATTTGTGGATCAATTAAAGGTTCGCTATCAACGATGACTTGATCACCCTCTACCTTATAGAAAAAACAATGACGGCGGCCAGTGTGGCAAGCAGGGCCTGTTTGATCAACGAGTAATAGAATCGTGTCTAAATCGCAATCAAAGCGTAATGCTTTGAGTAACTGCACTTGTCCAGAGGATTCACCCTTACGCCAAAAGGCTTGGCGGGAACGTGACCAATAGCAGACACGTCCTGTTTGTAACGTTTCTTCAATGGCGGCACGATTCATCCATGCCATCATAAGCATTTCACCCGTGTCATGCTGTTGAGCAATGGCAGGCATTAGACCCGCTTCATTGTATTTTAGCTGGTCTAAGATCATGCTTAAGTTTTGGGGAGTCGCTGCTGCCATTAGATAATCTGCCCTGCAGTTTTCCGTTGATAGCCGTGTGCGGCCAGTCTTGCTAGATAATCGTCCCAATGTTGTTGCTGATGTTTGCCTAAATCGTACAATAGCTTCCAATCATATAAGCCACTGTCATGATTATCATCAAAAACCAGCTTGACTGCATAATAACCGACTGGCTCAATCGCCGTGATATTCACATTTTCCTTGCCAATTTGTAGCTTCTCTTGCCCAGGACCATGACCCCGCACTTCCGCAGAAGGCGAATAAACCCGTAAGTATTCACAACTTAAGATATGGGTTTCGCCATCCGGCCATTCAATAACCAGTTCGCGTGATTTTTGATTGAGCGTTAAATTCGTCGGGGTCATGCCTTGCTCCTTAGAGAATATAGCGACTTAAATCTTCGTCTTTGACCAATTCGCCTAAGGTCGCATCCACATGCGCCCCATCAACGACTTTTGCCCCCTCGCAATCAGGGGCTGCGTATAGAACATCTTCCAATAAGCGCTCCATGACGGTATGCAGACGACGTGCACCAATATTTTCGGTGCGCTCATTCACTTCAAAAGCAATTTGCGCAATCCGTTGAATCGCATCTTGGGTAAATTCGAGTTTTACCCCTTCGGTCGCTAATAAGCCTTGATACTGCTCGGTTAAAGAAGCGCTCGGCTCAGTTAAAATACGCTCAAAATCATTGGCAGTTAATGCTTCCATCTCTACCCGAATGGGCAAGCGCCCCTGTAATTCTGGAATCAAATCGGAGGGCTTAGAAACATGGAAAGCCCCAGAAGCAATAAACAAAATATGGTCGGTTTTAATCATGCCATATTTAGTATTGACCGTTGAACCTTCAATAAGAGGTAGCAAATCACGTTGTACTCCTTCGCGGGAGACATCGGCACCACTAACTTGACCGCTGCGGGCAATCTTGTCGATTTCATCTAAGAACACAATCCCCGTTTGCTCAACTGAATGGAGCGCCCGCTGTTTGAGTTCTTCCTCATTCACCATTTTATGGGCTTCTTCTTCCGTCAGCAGTTTCATGGCTTCTTTAACTTTCAATTTACGGCGGCGCTTTTTTTGATTGCCCATGTTTTGAAACATGCTTTGCAGTTGGCTGGCCATTTCCTCCATACCGGGAGGGGTCATGATTTCCACCCCTAGGTTAGCCCCTGTCAGCTCAATTTCAAGTTCTTTATCATCCAGTTCACCTTCACGTAATTTTTTACGGAATTTTTGGCGAGTCGGATTATTGTCGGTAGTTTCTTTTTTACTGGTTTCGTCGGGATCAATTTCAAGCCAAGCATTGATCGACGGGTTACTTGTTTCTTGCTTTGGGCGAGGTAATAGAATATCTAAAATCCGCTCTTCCGCCGCTTCTTGTGCACGATAGCGCACTTTCGCCACTTCTTGCTCTCGCAGCATTTTGACGGCCACATCGGCTAAATCGCGAATAATCGAGTCTACTTCTTTGCCAACATAACCAACTTCTGTGAATTTGGTGGCTTCTACTTTAATAAAAGGGGCATTGGCTAAACGGGCCAAGCGGCGGGCGATTTCAGTTTTACCAACCCCAGTAGGGCCAATCATCAGAATATTTTTTGGGGTTACTTCATGACGTAATGGGTCTTGCATTTGCTGGCGACGCCAGCGGTTGCGTAAAGCAATGGCCACTGAGCGTTTGGCTTTATCTTGCCCAATGACGTGCTTGTCCAGTTCTTGAACGATTTCGCGGGGTGTCATAGTGGACATGAATTAAAGCTCCTCAATGGTCAAATTATGATTGCTATAAATACAAATATCGCCAGCGATATGTAAACCTTTTTCGACAATTTCGCGGGCACTTAAATCTGTGTTTTCCAGTAAAGCGCGAGCGGCTGCTTGGGCAAAAGCTCCCCCTGAGCCAATCGCGATTAGATCATTTTCTTGCTCAACCACATCACCATTACCTGTGATCAGTAGGGACGCGGTGCTATCGGCCACGATTAATAAGGCCTCTAAGCGTCGTAACATCCGATCTGTACGCCAATCTTTAGCTAACTCGACAGCCGCCCGTGTGAGATTGCCATTATGGGCTTGTAGCTTGGATTCAAAGCGTTCAAATAAGGTGAACGCATCGGCTGTACCACCTGCAAATCCTGCGATTACCTTATCATTGTAAAGGCGACGTACTTTTCGCGCATTACCTTTCATGACGGTATTGCCTAGTGTGACTTGTCCATCACCACCGATCACGACTTTGCCGTGACGGCGCACACTTAATATGGTGGTTCCTCTGTACTGCTCCAAAGCTGGCTCCGCAAATGTTCTAAGTATCAAGTTGGGTCTATATGGGCGCAATTGCTAAATTCAATAGCCTGCATAGCTTATGAAAAATCTTCATTTGTAAAAACCTAGTATTTTATGTTTATATGTTATACTTAAATGTCTGTGGAAAGTCTTTTGTGTTCAATAGCTTAGACGCAACATTAGTTGTTTTTTGACCACAGTCCAACTTAGAGGATTCAGGAGGTGAATCATGGCTATCGTTATTGGTCTTATTGTTTTAGGTCTACTGGTAGGCTTTGTGTGCTATACCAGCCATTGCACAGTGCGCAATAGTCGTGCTCTACCTAAGGAAATCGCTGATAAACTCATGTAGATTTATTGTCCTCTATTATAACTAAGGCATTTAGCCACACCACATCAATTATTCGAACTCTGACTCTACCCGCTTCGGCGGGTAGAGTTTTATGAGGCTAGCCCAATCAATGAATTTAAAAATTAAGTATTTGATTCGCTACTTAGCTATCCTGCAATTAGGCTTAAGTTTTGCGAGTTATTCCAGCCCTAGTACAGCTCCTAGTACAACTCATAGCAGGGTAGATTCAAATTCAGTGCAGGCTACTCCGATCAGTAGTTGGACTACAAGTCAGCCCATTGACTGGATTGATTTATTGCCCGCCGATCTGAACAGAGAGGCTTTGATGGAACGTTATGCTGACTTAATCATTCAGCGCTTAGATGCATCGACTGATTCTAGTCTCCAAGCCAAGATCATGGCGGAATTTGCACAAGCACCGACTAATCCAAGCTTAGCGGGTCATAATATTCGCCTAGCTGGCTATATGTTGGTTTTAGAAAGTCGCGAGGATCGGATCACTGAGTTTTTATTAGTACCTTATTCGGGCGCAGGCCTGCATCAACCAACACCACCCACTAATCAAATGATTTTGGTGCGAGTTCAACCTGAACAGGCTTTGATGGTTAGCCAAGAATATGAATCGGTTTGGGTTGAAGGCAAGCTACAGATTCAGAGCAATACGACGGCGAGTGCTCAAGTAAGCTATTTAATCGACCCCGCCCAAGTAAGACTTTATACAGCAGACGATGCTCAACAAGCAGCCGCTTCAACTAAGGCAACGGCGCACAACGAACATGAGCATGAATCTGAACATAAAGCTGGCAATGAAGAAACTC
>JBJOOT010000087.1:0-13740 GCA_046051185.1 Pseudomonadota bacterium
TCTGAGCTGATTGGTCAGGCGGTCATTGCAATGGAATGTGAAAGCTCAGCAGAAGATGTCGCTCGGATGGTATTTGGTCATCCTACGCTGTCTGAGTCCGTGCATGAAGCTATGTTATCTGTTGATTGACGTGCATTGCACGCAGTTAACCGCAAGCGTTAATTGCACATACTAATAACACGATACGCCACGGCTTGCTTGCAGGTGTCGTGGCGTTTGTGCGAACAAGACCTACTTAAGTGGGTTAGCAACTAAAGGAAATCAGGATGAATTTACACGAGTATCAAGCCAAGGCAGTATTCCGCCAATATGGCCTGCCTGTGCCAAATAGTAAAGTCGCTACGACTGCTGCAGAAGCTGAAGAAGCTGCTGAATCCTTAAGCACGCCTAAGGTCGTGGTCAAGGCACAAGTGCATGCTGGTGGACGGGGTAAAGCGGGTGGGGTTAAGTTGTTTGATAATCCCGCTGAGGCTGGCAAATTTGCAGGCTCTTTACTCGGCACCAACTTAGTTACCTTCCAAACCGATGCTAATGGTCAACCGATCAATGCTGTTTTGGTTGAGGAAACCTGCAATATTGACCGTGAGCTGTATTTAGGTGCGGTGCTTGATCGCGCTAGCCGTCGTGTGGTCATTATGGCCTCGACTGAAGGTGGGATGGAAATTGAGAAAGTAGCGCACGACACTCCTGAAAAAATCCTGAAAACTCCGATTGATCCTATTTCTGGTGTGATGCCTTATCAGGCTCGTGAGTTAGCCTTTGGTTTGGGCTTAAAAGGTGACCAAATTAATCAATTCACTAAGCTCTTAGTGGGCTTAGGCAAAATGTTTAAAGAAAAAGACCTTGCTTTGGTAGAAGTGAATCCTTTAGTCGTGACTAAAGAAGGCAATTTGCTGTGCTTAGATGGCAAGGTGAATGTCGATAGTAATGCACTGTATCGCCAGCCTGAATTGGTCGCGATGCGTGATAAATCGCAAGAAGATGCGCGTGAAATCGAAGCCTCTGCATGGGATCTAAACTATGTCGCCCTCGAAGGTAATATCGGCTGCTTAGTAAATGGTGCAGGCCTTGCGATGGCTACGATGGACATTATTAAATTGTCGGGTGGTCAGCCCGCTAATTTCTTGGATGTGGGCGGTGGTGCCACGGCTGAGCGGGTAGCGGCTGCATTCAAAATCATCTTATCGGATAGTGCAGTCAAGGGTATTCTGGTGAATATTTTCGGCGGCATCGTGCGTTGCGATTTGATCGCAGAAGGTATTATTCAAGCCGTTCAACAAGTGAATGTGACGGTTCCGGTCGTTGTGCGCTTGGAAGGAAACAATGCTGAAAAAGGGGCAGAACTGCTGAATAACAGTGGTTTGTCGGTGATTGCTGCCAATGATCTTGGCGATGCTGCTCGTAAAATCGTTGCTGCTGTAGGAGGTGCTGCATGAGCGTACTGATTAATAAAGATACTAAAGTTTTATGCCAAGGCTTCACCGGTAAGCAAGGTACTTTTCACTCTGAGCAAGCGATTGCTTATGGCACGAAAATGGTGGGCGGGACTTCTCCGGGTAAAGGAGGCACGACCCATTTAGGTTTGCCAGTATTCAATACCATGAAAGAAGCAGTACGTGATACAGGCGCTGATGCGACGGTTATCTATGTACCCGCACCGTTTTGTAAAGATTCGATCATTGAAGCGGCTGAGTCAGGTGTAAAGCTGATCGTCTGTATCACCGAAGGTATCCCAGCCTTAGATATGCTTGAAGCGAAAATGATTGTGGATATGTTAGGTGTCCGTTTAGTAGGGCCGAACTGCCCCGGTGTGATCACGCCCGGTGAGTGTAAAATCGGGATTATGCCCGGCCATATCCATAAGCCCGGTAAGATCGGTATTGTATCTCGTTCCGGTACTTTGACGTATGAAGCGGTCAAGCAAACCAATGAGTGGGGGCAAAGCACTTGTATTGGGATTGGGGGTGATCCAATTCCGGGCACAAGCTTTATTGATGCACTGAAATTGTTCCAAGCAGACCCACAAACGGAAGCCATTCTGATGTGCGGTGAAATTGGTGGTTCTGCTGAAGAAGAAGCCGCAGCTTTCATTAAAGACTATGTAACCAAACCTGTTGCTGCGTATATTGCGGGTGTGACTGCACCTAAAGGTAAGCGGATGGGGCATGCGGGCGCGATTATTGCAGGTGGCAAAGGCACTGCCAATGAAAAGTTTGCTGCCCTCGAAGCGGCTGGCGTCATTACCATAAAATCTCCAGCAGAGTTGGGTAAAGGTATTGCTGCCGCTTTAAGCAAATAACCCCGATCCACCCGATACTTGGAGTACCATGATGACCAAACATACCGTTACACTGACTGACAACTTGACGGGTAAGCAAGCCGAGCTGGATGTATTAAGTCCAACAATGGGCACGAAAGCCATTGATATTCGTAAGCTGACTAAAGAGATGAATCTGTTCACTTATGATCCAGGTTATCTGGCGACTGCAAGTTGTTCGAGTGCGATTACTTATTTAGACGGTGATAAAGGGGAGCTGCTGTATCGTGGCTACCCAATTGAGCAATTAGCAGAATACAGCACCTTTTTAGAAGTCTGTTATCTGTTATTAAAAGGTGAGCTGCCGACTCTGGCACAGAAAGAAGAGTTTGAATTTATCATTACTCGGCATACGATGCTGCATGATCAAATGCAATTCTTCTATCGCGGTTTCCGTCGTGATGCGCATCCGATGGCAACGATGGTGGGAGTAGTAGGGGCTTTATCAGCGTTCTATCATGAAGACTTAAATATTCATGACCCAGTACAACGTGAACGTTGCGCCCATCGTTTAATTGCCAAAATGCCAACGATTGCAGCGTGGAGCTTCCGTTATTCACGCGGCCTGCCGTTTATGTACCCATTGAATAAATTGGGTTATGCAGAAAACTTCTTACGGATGATGTTTGCAGTACCAACCGAAGAATATGAGGTTGATCCACTGTTTGCCAAAGCGTTGGATGTGATTCTGATTCTGCATGCCGATCATGAGCAAAACGCTTCCACCTCCACGGTGCGTTTAGCCGGTAGTTCGGAGGCGAATCCTTATGCGGCTACTGCTGCGGGCATTGCTTCTTTGTGGGGACCTGCTCACGGTGGGGCGAATGAAGCGGTTATCAATATGCTGCGTGAGATCGAGAAATCGGGTCAACCGCTGTCGTATTGGGTCGATCGTGCTAAGGATAAGAATGATCGTTTCCGTTTAATGGGCTTTGGGCATCGTGTTTATAAAAACTATGACCCACGCGCTAAGATTATCCGCAAATTGGCGAACGAAATTCTGGACAAATTGCCACCGGGCAATCCAAACCAGAAGTTGTTTGATATTGCCCGCGAATTAGAGCAAATCGCATTAAATGATCCTTTCTTTAAAGAGCGTGGCTTATATCCCAATGTTGACTTCTACTCAGGCATCATCTTCCTGAGCATGGGGATTCCAGTGGCGATGTTTACCGTTATGTTTGCTTTAGCAAGAACGGTTGGCTGGATTTCTCAATGGAATGAAATGATGGGTGACGAAGAATCCCGTATCGGCCGCCCACGTCAATTGTATATTGGTTCGCCACGTCGCGATTATGTGCCTGTCGCTAAACGCTAATTCACAGCATTGTATTTGAGGAGATAAGATCTCATGTTAGAAGCCTATCGTAACCATGTGCAAGAGCGTGCTGCTGAGGGTGTACCACCTAAAGCTTTAGACGCTGCACAAACAGCCGCTTTAATTGAGCTGTTAAAAAATCCACCTGCAGGCGAAGAAGCCTTCTTAGTCGATTTATTAGAAAATCGTGTCCCAGCAGGTGTTGACGAAGCCGCTTATGTGAAAGCTGCTTTCTTGGCGGATCTTGCCAGTGGTAAAGCCCAGTCAGCCCTTATTAGCCCCGTGCGTGCTGTTGAATTATTAGGGATGATGTTGGGTGGTTATAATGTCCAACCGCTGATTGCGGCTTTAGATCATCCCGATACGGCGGCCGCTGCGGCGAAAGCTTTATCACACACTTTGCTGATGTTTGATGCCTTCCATGATGTGGCGGATAAGGCCAAAGCAGGCAATGCAGCTGCACAGCAAGTCATGAATTCTTGGGCTGCAGGTGAGTGGTTTACTTCACGCCCTGAATTGGCGGAAAAAATCACGGTTACTGTCTTTAAAGTACCGGGTGAAACCAATACTGATGACTTATCACCCGCACCGGATGCATGGTCACGCCCTGATATTCCTTTACATGCAAATGCCATGTTGAAAATGGCGCGGGATGGTATCGAGCCAGTCAATAACGGTTCGGTTGGCCCCTTAGCACAAATCGAAGCGGTGAAAGCTAAAGGCTTCCCTGTTGCTTATGTGGGTGATGTCGTTGGTACGGGTTCTTCTCGTAAATCGGCAACGAACTCCGTGCTGTGGTTCTTCGGCGAAGATATGCCAGGGATTCCGAATAAGCGTACTGGTGGTTATTGTTTCGGTAGCAAAATTGCACCTATCTTCTTCAACACAATGGAAGATGCGGGTGCTCTGCCGATTGAAATGGATGTCGCCAAAATGGAAATGGGCGATGTGATTGATGTTTATCCTTATCAAGGCGTAGTTAAGCGTCATGATACAGATGAAGTCATTTCCAATTTCAGCCTAAAAACACCCGTGCTTTTAGATGAAGTTCGTGCTGGTGGCCGTATCAATCTGATCGTAGGGCGTGGCTTAACGAATAAAGCGCGTGAAGCTTTAGGGTTAGGGGCATCCGATCTATTCCGCTCTCCCGAGCAACCCGCTGATACCGGCAAAGGTTATACCTTAGCACAGAAAATGGTGGGTAAAGCCTGTGGAATTACAGGTGTGCGCCCTGGTGCTTATTGCGAACCGAAGATGACTACGGTTGGTTCACAAGATACCACAGGGCCCATGACCCGTGACGAGCTGAAAGACTTGGCTTGCTTAGGTTTCTCTGCCGATCTAGTCATGCAGTCTTTCTGCCACACAGCCGCTTATCCTAAGCCTGTTGATGTGGTAACACATCATACCTTACCTGATTTCATTATGACCCGTGGCGGTGTTTCTTTACGTCCCGGTGATGGTGTTATCCATTCTTGGTTAAATCGTATGTTGTTGCCAGACACGGTTGGTACGGGCGGTGACTCTCATACTCGCTTCCCGATTGGTATTTCCTTCCCAGCCGGTTCTGGTTTAGTGGCGTTTGCCGCTGCGACAGGGGTAATGCCACTGGATATGCCGGAGTCGGTGTTAGTTCGTTTCAAAGGTGAACGCCAACCCGGCATCACTTTACGCGATTTAGTGCATGCGATCCCTTACTATGCGATTCAAGCGGGTTTATTGACCGTTGAAAAGAAAGGTAAGAAGAACGTATTCAATGGCCGTATCTTAGAAATCGAAGGCTTGGATGATTTGACCGTTGAGCAGGCTTTTGAATTATCGGATGCTTCTGCCGAGCGTTCTGCAGCAGGTTGCACCATCACTCTGTCAGAAGATTCAGTGGCTGAATACTTACGCTCCAATATCGTGATGCTGAAGTGGATGCTATCTGAAGGTTATGGTGATGCTCGCACGATTAATCGTCGGATTAAAGGCATGGAAGAATGGTTAGCCAATCCAAGCTTAATGCGTGCCGATGCCGATGCTGAATATGCGGCTGTGATTGAAATTGATATGTCTGAGATTAAAGAGCCGATTCTCTGCGCTCCGAATGACCCAGACGATGCTCGTTTATTGTCAACGGTTCAAGGCGATGCGATTCAAGAGGTCTTCATTGGTTCTTGCATGACCAATATCGGCCATTTCCGTGCGGCGGGTAAGCTCTTAAATAAAGTCGATGGTATTCCAACCCACTTATGGGTTGCTCCACCGACGAAGATGGATGAGCATCAGTTGATGGAAGAAGGCTATTACAATATCTATGGGCGTGCGGGTGCACGGACTGAGATGCCGGGCTGTTCATTGTGCATGGGTAACCAAGCACGGATCGCTCCGGGTAGTACAGCGGTTTCTACCTCGACTCGTAACTTCCCGAATCGTTTAGGCACAGGCTCTAATGTTTACTTAGCATCAGCGGAGTTAGCTTCAGTTGCTGCGATTATGGGTAAATTACCTACTGTTGCTGAGTATATGGAATACGCAAAAACCATCGATAGCATGGCCAGCGATATTTACCGTTACTTGAATTTTGATCAAATCCCAGAGTATGTGAAGGCTGCCGATAAAGCCGCTTAAACTGATATTCTTGCTTGATTTAAGAAGAAGCCCCGCCGATGCGGGGCTTTTTATTGATTTTAAAATGATCAATAAACTATAATGGCTATGTTCTTAGCTTTTGTTAAGTTGACAATCTTTCTTAAAAACGCGGAATCAATATGATGCTGTATAGAAATAATACCATCATGATTCGTTAATAACTTCCTTATTTAGAGGTTGATTATGCCTACATATTATAATCCTGTTGTTTTCTCTTTAATCGTCCGATATTTAATTAAAGCTGCTCAAGATAAAAGAGCCGTGCCTTATTTTGAGTTGGAAAACCTATTTGGTTTGAGTCATAACATGGCCGGTTTCTATGCTGGTTGTGTAGGTAATTTTTGCCAAGAGCAAGGATGGCCGCTACTTAACTCTTTAGTAATCAATACAAAAAACTGCCAACCATCGGAAGGCTTTGATGGTTATTTGCCTGAAGATAAAAGTTGGGGGAATTGCTTATCAGAATGTTGGGCATATTTCCATGTTACTAGTCCTCGTGAGCAGCAAGTAAGAAACTTTAGTGGTTTAACCAAGCTTTTAAGAGATTGGAGCTTGAATACAGCTCTTAATGACTAATAATACTTAGGAGTAGTATGATGAAAATAGTAAGATTACTGGCAGAGTATGTAGGTGGAGGGCACAAAGCTATCATAATTTGTGGTGTGGATGAGTTGGGGTATTTGGCAAAAGGTGAGTGGCATGGGCATTGGGATATGGGAGCAACATATATTCCTTTCCTTTTTAGGAAATTATCCTCAAACTCTAAAACACAAGTATATTATGATGGTTATAGTAAAGATCAAGGGGATGAAATGACTTTGGGAGTTCTCCCCGTTAAAGTAGGTGAGTATTTTTCTGTATTTGATAAAGATGGCGAATGGAATTATCAGATTAAAAGTATTCACTATTATGTTAGTGAGTAATTAAACCTTAAACAAGGTTGTTCATAAAGAGCAACCTTATATCCAACTCTCACATTTCAATCGTTCAATCCGCCCAAAGTGTCTCAAGTTATTAGTAATTAGGGTAAAATTATTGGCAATCGCTATTCCAGCAATCTCCAAATCAGCTAAAGCTAAAGGAGTGCCTTGTTTTTCTAGTTCAGCTCGTAGTCGCCCACAGACATAAGCTGCTTTAGCATCGAAGCCCACAATATTAACAGCGGGCAATAGTACCTCTTCTAACATTTTTAAGTGATAGTCAGGACGATGGCTTTTCATTGCACCATAAACAATCTCGGAAATCGTAATCGTTGAAACGAATTGCTGTTCTTGTGGAGTATTTGCTAAGCGAGTGAGTAAGCTGGGTGAAGGACGTGGTTTTACAATATTAGTTAGGATGTCGGTGTCAAAGAGATACATCGCGTCCCATTCCACCTTGGTTTCTCAAGTTGTTTAAGTCCTCCAGATGTTCAGCCACCTCATCAAAGTCTAACCATTGTGCAGCTATGGAAGCTAAGCCTTTACGCTCTTCGCGCTGTTCTAACCATTGTAAATCCTCTAAGCTCACAATAGCTGCTACAGGCTTATCACGGCGCGTTAAAATAAAGCGTTTTTGTGAGTGTTGGCTTTTAGCAATAAGTTCAGAAATATGGCTTTTGGCCTCGGCAATAGATACAGGCGTTGCGTTCATGATAACTTCTCACAATGGCTATTATGGTCATGATAACTATCATAGTTATTGATTGCAATGTTTAGAGAGCAGACGAAATACTAGCTTTAGTTTATGATGAAATAATGGAAGTATCTTGGCTTGAATCTTATGCTTTACTCAAAAATGGGCTAGGGAAATAATAGGCGATGTATTCAAGCTCATACATAGATTCAATTTTAGAATAAATTATTAAGGAGTTGATCATGACCAAACAAACCCGCCAACCTGCTACTCGTGCCGAATTAGAAGCTCTGGAAACGGAGTTAGTTAAACGTGAGCAGAAATTAGTTGCTGATCTACAAGGCGCTCATGATAAAGATTTGGAAGAGCAGGCTATTGAGCGTGAAAGTGATGATGTTTGGGAGGCTTTATTAATTCAAACTCGTAATGAGCTGGCAGAAGTACGGACGGCTTTATTACGTTTGTCTTAGTTGATGCCGCCATTGGCACATCAACTTGATTACCTCCATGTGGAAGCTTATCTTGCAGGTGAACGCCAGAGCGAACAGAAATACGAATACGTTGATGGGAAAACGTATGCAATGGCGGAAGCAACTGCCAATCATAATCGGATTGCTGGCAATTTGTATGCCTTGATTTGGAATCATCAACGTGGCAAACCTTGTGAACCCATGACCAGTGATAGGTTGGTAAAAACGGCTGCCCAGCGGTTTCGCTACCCCGATTTGATGGTGGTGTGTAATGATGATCCCTCGCAAGATACCTATGTGCGTGAAAGCCCGATTCTGATTGTAGAGGTGCTATCAGGCAGCACGCACCGTAAGGATAAAACCGAAAAACGCGCCGAATACCTCGCCTTGCCCAGTTTGCTGGAATACGTGCTGATCGAGCAAGATATAGCTGAAGTAGTGGTGCAACGGCGGAGCGAGGCATGGCGCTCTTCCTATTACTACCCCGGTTCAAGCGTGACGCTCGAATCCATTGGTTTAACGCTTGCCGTTGAAGCCATTTACGAGCGCGTAGATAATCAAGATATGTGTGTGTTTTGGGCGGAAGCAAACGTTTAATAGACCCGCTAAACCTCTCCCCGCAAAATGGCCATCTGCGTCTGCACGTCAAGCAAGTTTTTTTGGCTGTCGGCAATCAGCGCTTCAAGCCTTAGCTGTTCCTCCACGCGAGTTTCAAGGTCATAGTTTGTTTCCAACAGCTTCAGCCTACGTTCTAGGTTTTGTGCACGCTGTTGTAAATGTTGATAACGCAGTGAGTTCATCCAGCTTAGTCTTCCTAATAGGGTCGCATGGTACATTCTTCCGGCTTTTTATCGCTGCCGTCGGGGTTGAGGCAATAGCGCTCTAAAAGTTCAGGCTCTTGATCTTTACCCAATTGTTCTAAATCTTTCACCTGATCCATGCGCCATTGCAATTGGAAAATTGTCCATTCAACACGCGGTTGAATCGAAGCTAGCAAAGCGGAATCAGTGAGCTTGGGTTGATAGGCTGTTAAGAAATCTAATTCGGCTTGCCCGCCAAGCCCTTCTAGCACCAGTAAGCTGGTATCAATAGCATGGTATAAGCTTTGGCGAATAATCGGGTCTTTAGTCGCTAGCCATTCTTGTTCAAGACTTGCTAATAATTGCGGTTTAAATTGATCACTATTCACCAAACCACTGGCAGCCGCTTGGCGAACTTTGAACAGATTGTGTTTAAGTAATTCAATCCCTGACTCTTGACCCATTCGGGCGATAGCGAAGGCGTAATTGTAAAGATAAACCTCACGCTCAAGGTTTTTAAGTTTTTTTGCCTCAGAGTCTTCTAAAGTTTCCGTAGTGGAATTCGAGTTGGTTTCAGTATCGCGTTGTTTGCGCCATTCGGCATAATCTTGGTCGAGCTGATTCAGCTTGGCTTTTAATTCATCGAGGCTGAGTGGTTTAGTTTCGGGATAAGGTTGATTAACAGGTCTACGGTTTTTTTCTTCTTCGTCTAGCTCTTGTTTTTCTTTAGCAATACTTTGTTCGGCTGTTTTGATAAGTTCAGGGTCAATTTGGCTAAGGGCTTTGTCGATGATTTTGATTTGGGTTGAGTTTAAATAGCCATTGTTTTTGAGTTTAATGGCGGCACGGATTGATTTTTCTAGATCTTCTTTTAGATATAGTTTACCTAGTAATGGCCTAATAAATTCAGCACCGCTAATATCGCTGAGGAACTCAAAAGTGCTAGAAAAATCTGAGTAAAAATCAGTTTTTATAGATGGATATTTTAAATGAAAATTGATTGAGCTAAGCGATAAATCTATATTGTAAATATAATTCGTATCTAAGGCATTCAGTTGAAGTATCACTGCGTCCTTAGTGTTGGTTTTTCCTAAGGCCTTAGCGGCACTAGAGCGGACACTCGGGTATTCATCCTGCAATAATTTAATCAGAGCCGGAGTCGCTGTATGGTCTTGGAGTTGCTCTAACGCTTCAGCAGCGCGAGCGCGGACATCTCGATCTTCATCCTGCAATAATTTAATCAGAGCCGGAGTCGCCGTGCGGTCTTGGAGTTGCCCTAACGCTTGAGCAGCGCTAGCGCGGATACTTGAGTCCTTATCCCGCAATAATTTAATTAGAGCAGGAGCCACCATATGGTCTTGGAGTTGCCCTAAAGCCTCGGCAGCGTAAGCGCGGATATATGGGTCTTTATCCTGCAATAGTTTAATCAGGGTAGGAATCCCTGTGTGGTCTTGGAGTTGCCCTAAAGCTTCGGCAGTGTAAGCACGGACAACTGAGTTTTTATCCTGTAATAAATTGATGAGGACAGGAATCACCGTGTGGTCTTGGAGCCGCCCTAAAGCTTCGGCAGCGTAAGCGCGAATATATGGGTCTTCATCCTGCAATAATTTAATCAGAGCAGGAATCGCCGCGTGGGCTTGAGTTTTCCCTAAAGCCTTTGCAGTGCTAATGCGGACATCTCTGTTTTCATCCTGCAATAAATTGATGAGGGCAGGAATCGCCGCGTAGGCTTGGAGTTCTCCTAAAGCCTCGGCAGCGTAAATGCGGACATCTAAGTTTTCATTCCTCAATAAATTGATGAAGGCGGGAACCATCACTGTATGGGCTTGGAGTTCTCTTAAAGCTTTGGTAGCATTATAACGAGTATCCCAGTTTTCATCTTGCAATAAGTTGATTAGAGTGGGAATCGCCGTGTGGGGTTGGAATTGCCCTAAAGCTAATGCGGCTATAATGCGGACAAGTGAGTTTTCATCCTGCAATAAGTTGAGCAGGTCGGGAATCGCTACTTGAGCTTGGAGTAACCCTAACGCTTGAGCAGCGCTAGCGCGGACATTTGAGTCTTCATGCTGCAATAATTTAATCAGAGCCGGAGTCGCCGTGTGGTCTTGGAGTTGCCCTAATGCTTGAGCAGCGCTAGCGTGGATACTTGAGTCTTCATCCTGCAATAAGTTGATCAAGGCGGGTATAGTAATCTTTGTACTGAATTGTCGAGTTATTAGATTTCGATGCAAAATTCTTTCTTCATACTCATTAGATGTTTTGAGACTATCAGTTAAGAGGAGTCTTGCAAAAGGTAAAGGAATATTGGCATTGTCTCTATTAGAATTATCATCTCTAATAGAGATAGCCTGTTTTACACGCTCACTCTTTGCAGTATTTAAAATAGTTCTGACTTGTTCGATGGTGTCAAGCATTCTTATTTTAAATAAAGAGCGGCTAGCGCGTATGGCTAACTCGATATTGGTATTTAGCAGTGTAGTCTTTGCTAAATCTAAAGCCTTTTTATGTTCGCCCGCCTCGGTAAAACTTTTAATTCGCTCTTCAATCGACTGAAAGCCAATTAGTTCGGGTTGTAGACTTGCAAGATCAAGGAGTTGCCGTTTAGCAAATTGCTTATCCGGTTCTATGTGACCCCGTTCAAAATCCGTTTCTGCTAAATACTGCTGCTGTTGAAATAAATCCCAGCTATTTGATTTGCCTTGCCATAATTCCACACGATCCGAAATTCCCGCTTGAGGGCTAAGGCGTAAATGATAGCTGGTATAATTAATATAAAAATCCCAACTCAGCACCACGGCTACCAACGCCGATAACCCTAAAAATACCCCTTTAACGAAACGGCGGCGGCGGATTTGTTCTTTCCAAGCCAGATTCCAAGCTTCAATGCTACTGGAGAACATATCGTGATACAGCTCATACCAAGTTTCTTCGCCACGCTGCTGTTTGCGCAGAATGCGGGCTTGCTCTAAAGCTTCGAGCAGTTTTTGCACAGCCGCTTCTTTTGCTTGCAGGATGCTTGCTAAAGCAGTCGCGGTATAGGCTTTCTTCACTCCACGCTGCCCGACTAAATGATCGAAGGCTTGAGAGGCGAGGTCTTTTTCAGGGCGGGATAAGGGTTGCAGGATGCCCTTGATATAATTTTCTAAAATCCCCTTAGCACGTCCGGCTTGTTCATAAGTGTTTAGGCGTAGTTTTTTCTCAGGGTCGTTTTGATTGAGTTGCCACAAATGCGCACAGACGATTTGCAAATACGGTGGCTCAGCATGCATGCGTAGCTCAGCCACGGGTGTGTGTGGATTGCGATCTAGTTCACGACTGAGTAAATCGTTTAATAAGGCGCTTAATAAAGTGGGTTCGTATGCAAAGCCTAAACCTGCGACTGGTTGGACTAGCGCTTGTTCCGTTGCTACCCGCTCGAGTTTTTCTAAGCGATAAAAGTTTTCAAACAGAATTGTGGGTAAGCGAGGCTTGAAGGCATTCAGTTCCAAGGCGAAGTCTTCGCGCATGGAAATCACCAAGCTAACCGGCAGTTGTGGATTCGTAATAATACTAGTGAGTTGGCTAATAAACGTCTGTCGTTGCTGAGGCGCTTGATAGCGGAAGAATTCTTCAAACTGATCGAGGATGAGTACCAAAGGATGGCGCACAAACAAGCTACAAAACTCTAGGACTTCGCCCAGCGTACTACCTTCAGTCTCGCTATCTGCCGCGAGTAAGCCTTCTGTTTGCAAGGCTAGCCAAATCGCTTGGCGCAAGTGGTGAATCGGTTCACTGACCCAATCAAGATAATAAACCACCGCGAGATTTTCGCCTTGCTCAGCTTTCAGGTAAGGGATAATCGAGGCTTGCAAGAGCGAGCTTTTGCCCACGCCACTCGCGGCAAATAACAAGGTGAGGCGATTATTGAGGATTTTATCAATCAGGACATGCTTATCAGCATCGCGCCCAAAGAATTTATCTTGTTCATCTTCACGATACGGGCGTAAACCGGGGTAAGGTTCAAGGGTAGGTTTAGTCATACCTGTACCTCGGTCAAGAAGCTTTCTAACTCAGGCAATTTCACGGGATACTGTTTAACATTGTGGGCTTCCCAGTAGGCTTGTTCTAACGGCTCGGGTTGCGAGCCGATCACATAGCAGGGTTTTTGGGCGCTACGTTTTTCTAATAAAGCGCTTACCAATAAGCGGTCTTCCCAGTCTTTAGCCCGATAAGCAATAAATAATAAATCTCGATTGCGCCAGCGTTGCGCGAGATAATCAGGAATAATCTTGTCGGCATGGCGTGCAAAATTGAAATAGCTGCTTTCGGATAAGGTCAAGGCATCATATTGAAAATCATCTTGGCTATTTGCGAGGTTCTCACTACAAGTACCACGAATTTTATAAATAATCGAATAGCCACTTTCCAATAATTGCAGCTTAGATAAATCTTCGCGGGATAAAATGCTGGCAGGTTCAGGTTGATCCGAGTAGCGAAGCAACACATGGCCAATATCATAGTGTTCTGAGCGTTTTACAATCGAGGCAACTTCGACATAGCGTTTGTTAGCTAGGTTAAAGGTTTTCTCTAATAAATTATCATACGCCG
>JBJOOT010000088.1:0-13558 GCA_046051185.1 Pseudomonadota bacterium
ATTTGCAGCAAGTGCTCATGACTTATGGCTTAATTCTGGTTTTTGAAGAATTACGCAGCCTATTAGTGGGTGATGATGTGCATGGTGTGCAAGCCCCTGATTTTCTAGCGGGTGTGATTCCATTGGGCGATGTCATGACTTATCCGGTCTATCGCTTATTCATCTCAGCGGTTTGCTTACTCTTGGCTTTAGGCATGTATTACGTCTTCACCCGCACCCGCTTGGGGATGATGATTCGCGCTGGTAGTACTAACCGTGAAATGGTGCAGTCCTTAGGCATCGACATCAAATTGCTGTATCGGATTGTATTTGCAGCCGGTGTGGCTTTAGCCGCCTTTGCAGGCATGATCTCAGCGCCTGTTTCTACGGTTTATCCGGGCATGGGTAGCCAAGTGTTGATTATTTGCTTTGTGGTCGTGGTCATTGGCGGGATTGGCTCGATTCGGGGTGCTTTCCTTGCGGCCATGCTGATTGGCTTTGTGGATACTTTCGGCAAGGTCTTGCTTCCCGAAGCAGCAGGCGTGCTTGTCTATGTATTAATGGCTCTTATCCTGCTGTGGAAGCCGGATGGCCTGTTTAAAACTAGCTGAGGCCACCCATCATGGATAAATTCTTCAGTGGAAAATTTCTGTTTATCGGCTTGTTATTTGCAGGCTTAGCCTTGTACCCCTTCACAGCCAGTAGTTATGGCTTAGACCTAGTTTCTAAAATCATGATCTATGCCATTTTAGCGATGAGTTTAGAATTATTAGTCGGCAGTACTGGCTTGGTTTGTTTCGGCCAAGCAGCTTTCTTTGGGATTGGTGCTTATATAGCCGTCATGCTTTCACCTGAAAGCGAATCTGCGAACCTTTTATGGCTGTTACCCGCCTCCATTTTAGCAGCAGCACTGTATGCCTTATTCGTGGGGGCTTTGTCACTGCGCACTAAAGGTGTTTACTTCATTATGGTCACTTTAGCCTTTGCACAAATGGCCTATTATGTAGTGCATGATACCAAATTAGGGGGCGGTACAGATGGAATCTACTTGTACTTTAAGCCGATTTTAGGTTCAGTGCTTGATCTCAATGATCCTAAAGTATTGTATTTCTTTATTTGGATCTTTTTAGTCTGGACTTTTGTCTTCCTCGCTATTCTTTTACGTTCTCACTTTGGCAGAGTCTTAGCTGGAATTCGGATCAATGAACAGCGCATGCGTGCCTCCGGCTTCTCGACTTATCCTTATAAATTAGCTGCCTTTGTCACTTCCGGTGGAATTGCAGGCTTAGCGGGCTTTTTGTTTGCGGTTAAAGATGGCTTTGTTAATCCCGAAATGATGAGCTGGCATTTATCCGGTGCTTTGTTAATCATGATTATTCTCGGTGGCCTAGGGCATTTACGCGGGGCGATTATTGGCGCTTTTGCGTTTGTGTTTTTACAAGAATTTTTCAAATCCTCCGAGATTTTTGGTGCTTTCTCCAAACATTGGCAACTTGGCTTAGGCTTGACGATTATTGCTTGTGTAGCGCTATTGCCAAAAGGTTTAGTCGGTTTGCCTGAAGTGTTGCGCAGGCGTTTAGATGGCAGCCGCCCTCGTGATGCACAAGTTGTACTGAAATAAGGAGAAGCAGACATGGCAGAAACTTTATTAAAAGGCAGCGGCATTACCCAACGTTGGGGCGGTTTAGTGGCCGTTAATCAAGTGTCGATTGCCTTAGAGCGCGGCACAGTGCATGCCGTGATTGGTACAAATGGGGCGGGCAAATCGACACTGATTAATATTTTATCCGGTGAATTCCCCCCTACCGAAGGCAAGATTGAATTATTGGGTCAAGAAGCCACTCATTGGTCACAAGCCAAACGCGCCCGTCAAGGTTTAGGGCGGAGCTATCAACGCAATACTATTTTCCCTGATTTTACTGTCTTTGAGAATTGTCGTTTAGCGGCTCAAGCGCAAGTACAACGCCCTTGGGTATGGTGGAATGATGCCCAGAAATGTAAACAGAGTGTGGAAGCTGCGAACCGAGCCTTGGAATTAGCCGGTTTGACCGATGTCAAAGAGCGCTTTGCCGGTTTGCTCTCCCACGGGCAAAAACGCCAACTAGAAATCGCTATGTGTTTAGCAATTCAGCCCGAAGTCTTATTGCTAGATGAGCCATTGGCAGGGATGGGCGCAGAAGAAACCGACCGCATGCTCAGGCTTTTAGACAATTTAAAGCTTGGTCATGCGATTTTGTTAGTTGAGCATGATATGGATGCCGTGTTTAGGATTGCTGATCGGATTACGGTGATGGTGAATGGTAGTGTGATTGCCTCGGATACTCCCGATCAAATTCGCATCAATCCTGATGTGCAAACCGCCTATTTAGGAGGACATTAAGATGCCTCATGCTGAACTCCTGATTGAAGCCAATGATCTACATGCTTGGTATGGTTCGAGCCATGTTTTGCAAGGGATTGATTTCAAGATTGCTGGTGGTGAAACGGTCGGTTTGCTCGGGCGCAATGGTATGGGGAAAACCACGCTAATTCGTACCTTGCTCGGACACATCAAGCAACGGGCGGGGCATATCGGCGTGCGTGGCAAAGATATGTCTAAAGCCAAACCGCATGAAGTTGCCCGCATGGGTATTGCTTATGTCCCCGAAGGACGCGGTATATTTCCGAATCTGTCAGTACGTGAAAATCTGATAATGGCGGCACGACGAGGCTTAGATGGGCGCGATGACTGGCCTTATGAACGCATCCTCGAAACCTTCCCACGTTTGCAAGAACGGATTAGCAATATGGGCAATCAGCTGTCGGGTGGCGAGCAACAAATGCTGTCCATTGGGCGTGCACTGATGACTCATCCAGATTTAATTATTCTGGATGAAGCCACTGAAGGTTTAGCTCCCTTAATTGTGGAGGAAATCTGGCGAGTGATTGCTACCATTCGCGCCAGTGGCATTGCCACCCTGATCGTTGATCGAAACTACCACAAAGTCTTAGCCAATAGCGACCGCGCACTTGTCCTGCAAAAAGGCCAAGTGGTGCTGTCGGGAGCCGCGAAAACGATTGAGCAGTCGGATGAGTTGGCGGGGTATTTGGGGGTTTAATAGTCTTTAATCTGGGTTAGTCATACTAGCCCATAAACCGAACACTTTTTATTGCTTTAAGGTAAACCAAAATTTACCATAATGACAATAAAGATAGTTATGGTTTACCTTAAAATGTCGAAAATTGAAGAAATCATGCCCGCCAACCTGAAACGCGCCATCAGAAAACTAGGGCATGACATCAATACTGCAAGGCGGCGGCGAAAACTGACCGTAGCCATGATGACGCAACGCGCAGGCATCTCCAAACCCACTTATCTGCGGGTAGAAAAAGGTGACCCAAAGGTTTCTTTCGGTATTTACTGCATGGTGCTGTTCGCTCTAGGCGAAGCTGACAGAATCAACAACCTGTTAGACATTTCACAAGACGAAACAGGCCTACTGCTGGATGAAGCCAGATTACCCAAACGAGTACATCCCCCCAAACAAGCATCGGGGGCATTATGAGCCGTCGTATCCAAGTCTGCATCGGTGAAGCCAAAGAACCTGTAGGTACACTGTTATATGAAACCAGTGGCAATCGGGAAAGTTGTAGTTTCGCTTATCATCCTCAATGGTTGGCATCCTCAAAACGCTTTGCCTTGTCACCGGATCTACCCTTGCAAGCTGGGATGATATTTCACCCCAAAACTAGAGATGGCTCTACTTTCTTTGATTGCATTGCTGATACAGAACCTGATGGCTGGGGCAAGCGTGTTATCCTGCGAGATCATGCCAAACGCCGTAAACAATCCCTACAACAAGGCATGACCTCCAATACCCCACCACTAAACACTTTGGACTATCTGTTGGCAGTCGATGATATAAGTAGGATAGGTGCATTACGGTTACTGGATGAATCAAGTATCCCCCAACGTAGCCACAGCGATGCAGAACGGGCTACACCTCCGTTGATTGATCTTGGCAAGATTTACCGTGCCAGCCTCGCTGTGGAACAGGAAAAAGAAACGGCTGCCGATTTGGCTTATCTACGGGGCAAAGGCACCTCACTCGGAGGGATGCGCCCCAAATGTACTGTTATAGATCATGACGGCAGCCTCTGCTTGGGAAAATTTCCTAGTATCAGCGATGACAGAGCGGTGACCAAAGGCGAAATTCTTGCACTGGCATTGGCTAAAGTTGCTGGCATCAATGCCGCCAAAGGTAGGATAGAAATAGTGGAAGGCACACCTATAGCGCTTATTCGCCGATTTGATCGTGAAGCAGGAGGTCGTATTTTGTATGTATCCGCCAGAACCATGCTTAGTGCGAAACCAGATGAGGAACACAGCTACACAGAAATTGTGGACGTAATCCGCAAGGTTAGCCCCCATGCCCAACAGGATATGGCAGAGTTATGGCGCAGGATGGTATTCAACATCCTCATCACCAATGTGGATGACCACCTCAACAATCACGGTTTCCTACAGCGAGGTCATGGACAGTGGGTATTATCCCCAGCTTTCGATTTAAACCCATTCCCAGATAAACAGCGAGAACTCAAAACTTGGATCAGCGAGGACAGCGGCCCCAGTGGCAGTATCCAAGATTGTTTAGCAATAGCACGTTACTTTGGTTTGGATAAAGTGAAGGCAACTCACATCCTGAAAGAAGTCTCAACCACTGTAAAAAACTGGCGCAATATGGCAAGCAAACTTGGCATATCAAAGGCAGAAGCCGAGCCGTTTGCGCCAGCTTTTGAACATAATGCGTTGGAACAAGCACTGTCCACTCCCTAATTGAGCCTCCCACGATACAGGCTTCGTACAAGCTAAGCTGGCAGCAAATTATTGATATTGGCTCTCATAACTCAAAGATGATTAAAAGGTTTACTGACCTATCCCCCAATTATCCTTTAACTTGCATTAAACCTGTCTCCAAATAATAATCGCCCTCCTTTTTAGTAGCCTTTAGGTTTTAGTGTCTGCTATGGCCTCCAACAACATCTACCGCCACCCCGGTTTCCTACCCTTTGCCACCAGTCGCTTATTGTCTTTTTTCGCCTCACAAATTCAAGCTATTGTTGTTGCTTGGCAAGTCTATGACATCACCCGCGATCCGATGACTTTAGCCTATGTGGGTTTAGCACAATTTATTCCCATGCTGTTTCTTTTGATCCCTGCGGGGGATTTAATTGATCGCTTTGACCGCAAAAAGATTGTGATGGCGAGTTGGCTTGTACAAGGTTTGTGTAGTGTTTCATTGCTAGCCCTTTCTTTTTATCAACTGACGAATCCTCATTATTTCTACGCTGTACTTTTGCTCTATGGGAGCGCTCGTGCTTTTACTGGCCCGGCTTTACAAAGTTTATTGCCACAAGTCGTTGCCCGTGAGCAATTAGCCGCTGCAATTGCGGCCAATAGTATGTTAATGCGGGTGGCCGCTATTTCAGGCCCTGTTTTGGGAGGTGGTCTTTATGCATTAGGAGGTGGTGTTGCCACTTATACGGTTTGCTTTGTCTCCTTTTTAGCGGCAGTCCTGCTGATGGCTTTAGTCCCTGTCCTTTATGCGGAAAAACCTGAGCCGAAAAACCATGAAATAGGCGCTTGGCAACGCTTCACAGCAGGCATTCAGTTTATTCGCTCCCGTCCGATTATTTTAGGCACGATTTCTTTAGACTTATTTGCAGTACTGCTAGGGGGAGTGGTTGCACTCTTACCGATTTATGCCCAAGAGGTTTTACATACCGACTCAACCGGTTTAGGTTTATTGCGTAGTGCAATGGCCATAGGTGAGGTGACTATCGGTTTGTATTTGAGCTTTTATCCTTTTAATCAGCGCGTGGGCATGACTATGTTCATTGCGGTGTTTATTTTTGGCTTAGCGAATTTAGTTTTTGCCGTATCGACTGTCTTTGCCTTGTCCTTTATTGCCTTAGTGATTGCCGGTGCTGCTGATATGGTGAGCGTGTATATTCGTTCTTCATTAGTGCAATTCTCCACCCCAGATGCTATGCGCGGGCGAGTCAATGCCGTCAATATGCTATTTATTGGTTCATCCAATGAATTAGGTGAATTCCGAGCCGGAAGTAGTGCGGCTTGGTTAGGTGTTGTGCCCGCAGCAGTCGTGGGTAGCTTTTTTACTTTAGGGATTACAGCAGCTTGGATTTTGGCTTTCCCAAGTTTGCGGCGAGTAAATAAATTTGAGGATGCAACACCCGCAAAATAGGCTTAAAAAAACAAAAAAGGCAGCCCGCGAGGGAATTGTAGACTGCCTTTCAAAATACTGCAGCTTCGAGGGTATGAAGGTGCAGCCACACTTTACTTGCGAGGTAGGTAATGTGTACTTCATAGTCGCAGCAAATTTTCGAGTGGTTCACCTCTTTTTTAATTTTTTTTCAAAAATTGCTAAAAATTAGCGAATTGAACTGAGTTTAATCTGATTTAGCCTATTTTTTATCCAATTTATACTAGGAAACACTTCTAGATGGCCTATTTCGGCTTATTTTTAGCCGCCTTTTTAGCGGCAACTCTTTTGCCTGCTCAGTCCGAGGCACTCTTAATTAGCTTAATTTTCAGTCAAAACTATACTACTTATTTATTGGTTTTAGTAGCTACCGTTGGTAATTGTTTAGGCTCTGTCGTGAATTGGTGGCTTGGACGTTATCTTGAGCATTTTCGGGCTAAGTCATGGTTTCCGATCCAAGATCGCCATTTACAGACTGCCCAAAATTTTTATCAGACCTATGGTTGGTGGTCAGTTTTACTCAGTTGGCTACCCATTATAGGTGATCCCTTAACCGTCATAGCAGGCTTAATGCGGATGCCTTTTTGGCCTTTTTTGGGCTTAATCATAATAGCTAAAGGGGGGCGCTATTTAGTACTCGCTTGGCTAGTCACAGGCTAAAAACGAAAAAGGTCAGTACCGCAGTACTGACCAAAGGGGTTTGTTCTTATTATTCGTTCAAGATGATTTTTATATGCTCCCCCCCTAGGGGCTAGTTAGGGGGGGCACAGATCTGGTTGCAGCTATTTATTGGAGTTAGTTATAGTTGGCCACATCACCAGTAGGGCTTGGAACTTATTATTATTTAATTCTTGTTGTTAATTTATTTCAGCTTCCATTATTTTTGTTTTTCTTCTTAGTAGTGATATAGCAAGGTCTATGCCAATCAAAACAAATAAAATTAACTAATTGATTTATATAAAAAATAAAATATTGACTGATTGAGCCACTGATGAAACCTGTCAGAAATTGACGAGCTTTTTAAAGCTTAACTGACAGTGAGCTGTCAGTTGTCAATAAACTGACACAGAAAACCTGACCGATCATCTGCTAAAGCATAAGCTTTGCAAGCACCCACTTGACCGAGCCTTAGTGGAGTGCTTAACTGTGTGCATACTTGGATAGACTAAGTACTCGTTTTTCAGTAAGGAGTTTACTGATCATGCCAAACAAGCCGAAAACTTTTGATTTTCTTGTTTTTATCGGACGCTTCCAGCCCTTACATCAGGGGCATTATCAAGTCATTTGTACTGCCTTTGAGCAAGCTGAGCGAGTGATTATTTTAATTGGTTCGAGTCATCAACCGCGCAGTATTCGTAATCCTTGGACTTTTGCTGAACGCGAACAGCATATTCGTGCCAGTTTTGATGCAGCAAGCCAAGAGCATTTAATTATCCTGCCCTTGATGGACGATTTGTATAATGACCAAAATTGGGTCACTCGGGTGCAGCAAAGTGTGCATGGCGTGGTTTGTCGTTATCCACCTAAGGTCGGTAGCGATGCCCCACGAGTGGGCTTGATTGGTCATTCCAAAGATCATAGTTCTTATTACCTCGCCCTCTTCCCACAATGGAAAGCCCTCAATGTGCCTGCTTGGGGGAGTTTGTCATCAACGCCTTTGCGTGAACAATATTTTTTACAAGGTGTGATTACCGATGATTTCCCAAAAGGCGTACAGCAAGCCTTAGCAACCTTCCAACAAACAGCTGCCTATGAATATATTGTTAGTGAATGGCAGTTTATTCGTGATTATCAACGCGGGTGGGCGTCTGCTCCTTATCCACCCATTTTTGTGACTGTTGATGCCGTTGTTATTCAAGCAGGGCATATTTTATTAGTAGAGCGCAAAGCACGCCCAGGTAAAGGGCAATTCGCTTTACCGGGTGGCTTTTTGAATGGGGAGGAAAAAATTCGAGATGCTGTCTTACGCGAATTACGTGAAGAAACTCGATTAAAGATTCCAACCCCCGTATTGGCAGGCTCAATCAGTAAAGCTCAAGTATTTGATGATCCCCATCGCTCATCACGGGGGCGCACCCTCACTCATGCTTATTTGATTGAATTAAAGCCAGATGCGCAAGGCTTACCTAAAGTTAAAGGCAGTGATGATGCCAAACAGGCTTTTTGGTTACCACTCGCCGAATTGAATCCTGAACAGATGTTTGAAGATCATTTTCATATTATTAAGACTTTGGTGGGTTAGTCTGAAACTCACGCTGCTGCGGCGGATAGACTGCCGCTTTATTCACTCGAACACCGGAGGATGTCCATGTTCAACGCTAATCCAATTTTTGACAATTTAATTCTCAATACCGATAGCTATAAAGCTAGCCATTTTGTGCAATATCCCCCGCATAGTGAAATTGTCTCAGCCTATGTGGAAGCACGCGGTGGGCAATTTAAACAAGTGCTTTACTTTGGCTTACAAGCCTTTATTAAAGCTTATTTGATGCAAGCCATTACCCCAGCACAGATTGAAGAAGCAGCTGCTTTATTCGCAGCCCATGGCGAACCCTTTAATCGAGCCGGTTGGGAGATCATTGTTAATGAATACGCAGGCTTCATGCCGATTGAGATTAGCGCTTTACCCGAAGGGAGTATTGTTCCCACCGGAACCGCCTTAGTACAAATCCAAAATACTGACCCACGCTTATATTGGCTGCCGTCTTATTTAGAAACTATGTTATTGCGAGCTATTTGGTATCCAAGTACAGTGGCCAGCCTATCTTGGCAAGCCAAGCAAATTATCCGCGAATACTTGGAAGCCACCTGTGATCAGCCTGCAGAACAATTGCCCTTTAAGTTGCATGATTTCGGAGCACGCGGCACCTCCTCACAAGAAACCGCAGCCCTCGGCGGAATGGCACATTTAGTTAATTTTATGGGTACGGATACGGTTGCTGCTTTATTGGCTGCACGGCGCTATTACCAAGCGGAGATGCCCGCCTATTCGATACCTGCCGCCGAGCATTCAACCATTACCTCTTGGGGGCAGGCACACGAAGCTGATGCTTATGCGAATATGCTAAAGCAATTTGCCCAACCCGGCAAAACGCTTGCTGTCGTCTCTGATTCTTATGATATTTACCATGCCGTTTCAGAGATTTGGGGGAAGCAACTGAAAGCGCAAGTGGAGCAAAGTGGTGCCTGTTTAGTGATTCGCCCTGATTCAGGTCAACCAGAGCAGGTGGTGGTTGAAGTCCTAAAGCGCTTAGAGCAAGCCTTTGGTAGTCGGATCAATCAAAAAGGCTATCGAGTTTTGAATAATTGTGTACGGGTGATTCAAGGCGATGGCGTGAATTTAGACTCACTCGCCGTGATTTTAGCAGCGGTCAAAACCGATGGTTTCTCGACCGAAAATATTGCCTTTGGAATGGGGGCTGGCCTTTTGCAAAAAGTAAACCGCGATACTTTGAGCTTTGCCATGAAAACCTCGGCAATTCGTATCGCGGGAGAATGGCGGGATGTGTATAAACAACCCATCACGGATTTGGGGAAAGCCTCTAAACGCGGGCGCTTAGCCGTCATTAAAAATGAAAACGGTTGGCAAACTATCCGCGAGGATCAATTAGGCTCTCAGCAAAACCAATTACAGCCTATCTTTCGTCAGGGTCGTTTATTGCAAGAAGTCAGTTTTGAGCAAGTTCGCCAGCAAGCAGAACAGCACTAAAACCAACTCATGAGTGGGTTAAAATAACGCCCTATCCTATCCACCTTACCCAAGTAGTGAGGTGGATCTCCCTTTAAAATAGTCTTGAAAATTAAGCTTATGCACTCGGCTAGGAATTCTTATTCCACATCTTGCTATTCAGGAAATAATTCTGTTATAAACAAGGCAGCTTCAACCGCACACCTTAAAAGGAGAAGCATGTCTCAATCACAAAGCACTCAAGCTTTTGTATTGTTTGACAACGTACAAAAGAGTTATGACGGCATCACATTAGTTGTAAAAAGTTTCAATCTCAGTATCGACAAGGGGGAGTTCATTACCTTACTTGGACCATCTGGCTCAGGTAAAACCACCTGTTTGATGATGTTAGCGGGTTTTGAGACTGCGACCCACGGTGATATTTTTCTCGATGGGCGCTCTATTAACAATATTCCCCCTCATAAGCGAGGGATTGGCATGGTCTTTCAAAACTATGCGCTCTTCCCGCACATGACCGTTGCTGAGAATCTCGCTTTTCCGCTTGAAGTCCGTGGCCTGAGTAAGTCTGAACGCGAAGAAAAAGTTCGTAAGGCACTCGATATGGTACAGATGGGCAAATTTGGTGGTCGTCGTCCTGCTCAGCTATCCGGTGGGCAGCAACAGCGGATTGCCTTAGCACGTGCTTTAGTTTTTGAGCCTTCCTTAGTCCTAATGGATGAGCCGCTCGGTGCTTTAGATAAACAATTACGTGAGCACATGCAGTTTGAAATTAAACATCTGCATGAACACCTCGGTATTACCGTCGTCTATGTGACACATGATCAATCTGAAGCTTTAACGATGTCTGATCGGATTGCCGTATTTAATGACGGAATCGTGCAACAACTTGCTAAACCGGCTGATCTGTATGAGCGCCCAAGTAATTCCTTCGTTGCCCAGTTCATTGGTGAGAACAATAAGCTCAAAGGAATTGTCCAAGACTTAAGAGGTGATATTGCTTTAGTTGAATTTGCCAATGGGCAGCAGGCTGAAGCCTTAGCTGTTAATTGTGAAGGTGTTGGTAAACCCACTTTATGCTCAATTCGCCCAGAACGGGTGCGCATTGGTAGCCAAGCGGGTATCTATGCCACGGAAGGTAAAGTGCTGGAATTAATTTATTTAGGGGATCATATCCGCTGTCGGATGTCAGTGTATGGGGATGATTCTTTTATTGTGAAAATTCCGAATGCGGGCGATGGCACTATGCTATCGGTCGGCCAAACCATTAGAGTTGGCTGGGATAAAAATGATTGTCGCGCTTTAGATGCGTGATAGTTTTGGGTCTTTTATTAGTATGGGCATTCCATTTACGGAGAGAAGTATGAAGTTGAAACCAATTTTTGCAGCAGTGAGCATTGCTACTTTTTCTAGTGGGTTACTGGCTGCCGATATGGCAAAAGAAATGACTGTAGTCTCTTGGGGCGGCGCGTATTCAAACTCTCAACTTAAGGCTTATCACGAGCCTTATATGGCAGCAAATCCGGGTTTCAAAATTATCAATGATGAAAGCTCAAATGAAGCCGTCGCTAAACTGCGGGCGATGACTGAAGCCAAAAATGTCACTTGGGATTTAGTGGATGTGGAAGGCCCTGATTCACAACGTTTATGTGATGAAGGTTTGGCGATGGAAATTGACTTTGATAAAGACTTAGCCGCTGGTGCGGATGGCTCTACCCCAACCAAAGATTTTGGCGATAGTATTATTAATAAGTGTTTCATTCCTCAAATCGTTTTCTCAACCACTTTTGGCTATCGCACCGATGTTCCCGAATGGAATGGTAAAAAGCCTGAAGATCTTTGTGCCGTATTTGATACCAAAAATTTCCCCGGCAAGCGCAGCTTAGAAAAGCGTCCTAAGAAAAACTTAGAATGGGCTTTACTCTGTGATGGCGTTGAAAAAGAGAAATTATATGAAGTGCTCTCCACACCCGAAGGTGTGGACAAAGCCTTAGCTAAACTCGATACCATTAAGAAAGATGTCATTTGGTGGTCGGCCGGTGCTGAAACGCCACAACGTTTAGCGGATAAAGAAGTAGTGATTGGCTCTACTTATAACGGTCGCTTATTCGATGTTATCGAAGAGAAAAAACAGCCTGTTGCCATGTTGTGGGACTATCAAATTTTCGACTTTGACGGATGGGTTGTTCCTGCTGGCTTACCAGAAGATCGCAAAGCGCGGGTTATGGACTTCCTAAAAGTTTCCACTGACACTCAACACTTAGCGGATCAAGCCAAATATATTTCCTATGGCCCTGCGCGTGCCTCCTCTCAGCCTTTAGTTGGCAAGCATGCCGTCTTAGGCATTGAAATGGCGCCCCATATGCCAAGCAACCCTGCCAATGCTAAACGCTTCTTAGTGAATAATATTGAATGGTGGTCAAACAACGAAGATGAAATGAATAAGAAATTTGAGGCTTGGTTAGCGAAGTAATCTAAGCTAACTCGTTACTCATCATTCTTTCAATCTCCTCCCTCCTCACTTTAGAGGAGGGAGCTTCTTGCCACAGGATATGAGCTATGGAGCAACTCCAAACCCTTAACGGTGTCCCCTTAAAAAAGCAAATTGCCCGTGCTCTGTTCAAGCAGAAAGTGCGTGCTTTATTACTGATTGCTCCCCTACTGATTTTTATTTTAATTACTTTTGTTATTCCCATTACTGACATGCTGCTGCGCTCGATTGATAATAGTATTGTCAGTGAAACCCTGCCGCAAACGACCGCAAGCTTAGAAACTTGGAATCCCAAATCAGCGCAACTCCCCGATGAGGCGACTTATAACGCCCTTTATAATGATTTAAAACAAGCGGTCGAACAGAAAAATCACACCAAACTCGGCACTCGTCTTAACTATGAAAATAGTGGTATGTCCTCACTATTTCGAAAAGTGGGCAAAGATGTTGGCAAAATGAAGGAAGGGGTAAGTTATAAAGAACAATTCCTTGCTGCTGATAAAGCTTGGGGTGACTTAAAAACTTGGAATTTACTCAAGCTCTATTCGCCTGAATATACCAATGGCTATTTCCTTGCGGCCTTGGATATGAAAAAAACGCCTGATAGCATCGAAAGACTACCAGAATCAGAACGTATCTATCTGAATTTATTCGCCCGCACGATTTTCATGAGCATCGTGATTACCGCTCTTTGCTTATTATTAGGGTATCCGATTGCTTGGCTACTCGCTAATTTGCCCATGCGTACTTCGAATTTGTTGATGATTTTAGTGCTGCTCCCCTTTTGGACTTCTCTTTTAGTTCGCACCTCAGCATGGAAAGTACTGCTACAACAGCAAGGCGTGATCAATGATATTTTGGTTTGGTTGGGTGTGATTAGTAACACCGGCCGCTTAGAACTGATTAATAATCAGCTGGGTACTTTGATCGCAATGACACATATTTTATTGCCCTTTATGATTCTGCCCTTGTACTCAGTGATGCGCACCATTCCCCCTTCTTATGTGCGTGCAGCTAAATCCTTAGGTGCAACGGACTGGACTGCCTTCTGGCGCGTCTACTTCCCACAAACCATCGCCGGGATTGGTGCAGGAGCGATTCTCACCTTTATCTTAGCTATTGGTTATTACATTACTCCCG
>JBJOOT010000089.1:0-13412 GCA_046051185.1 Pseudomonadota bacterium
GTCTCGCTCAAGGCATCTTAATTAATGTGACAGCTGGAAATGTTATCCGCTTATTACCACCTTTAGTCATTAGCCAATCACAAGCTGACCAGATCACAACTACAGTCATAGATTTAATACACGATTTTTTATAATCTCGTTATTTATCGTGCCGGATGCTAGAGAGCTGATATGAGTACAATCCGACATTTTCTTACTTTAAGCGATCTGAGTTCGGCTGAATTGCTCGCAGTAATTGAGCGCGGGATCGACTTAAAAGCCTTAACGAAACGGGGTGAAGTTTACACACCTTTACAAAATCGTAGCCTCGCGATGATTTTTGAAAAGGCCTCGACCCGTACCCGCGTTTCTTTCGAAGTCGGTATGACACAACTTGGTGGGCATGCTTTATTTTTGTCACCGAATGATAGCCAGCTCGGGCGTGGCGAACCGATTGAAGACGCTGCACGGGTGATCTCGCGCATGGTCGATATTGTCATGATCCGTACTTTTGAGCAGTATAAAGTTGAGCGTTTTGCAGCTTATTCTCGAGTACCCGTGATCAATGGTTTGACTGACATCCATCATCCTTGTCAGCTTTTAGCGGACTTAATGACTTGGATCGAGCAGCGAGGCCTCCCCACTGGACGCACGGTGGCTTGGGTTGGGGATGGTAATAATATGTGCCATTCGTGGATGGAAGCTGCGCGCTTACTTGATTTCAAATTACGCATTTGCACACCGCAAGGTTATCAACCTAAAGCTAATATCGTGGCGGCTAATGCTGCTCAACTAAGCTTCTGTGCAACCCCACAAGAAGCCGTGCAAAATGCCGATCTCGTCACGACCGATACTTGGGCAAGTATGGGGCAAGAAGCGGAAAAGAAACAACGTGAGCTTGCTTTTGCAGGCTTTGAAGTTACCGAGGATTTAATGGCCTTAGCTCATCCCGATGCTCTGTTTATGCACTGCTTGCCGGCTTATCGTGGTAAAGAAGTAGCAGCCGCAGTGATTGACGGCCCACAAAGCGTCGTTTGGGATGAAGCTGAAAATCGCTTACATGCACAAAAAGCTTTAATGGAAGCTTTATTACTTGGCTTTCCGCATTAATCAACGAGTGCCATTCTATGCGTATCATCACAGCTAATGTTAATGGCATTCGTTCCGCTGCCAAAAAAGGTTTTTTCGCTTGGCTTGCAACCCAACAAGCAGATGTCGTTTGTATCCAAGAGACTAAAGCCCAAATCCACCAATTGCGTGAAGATCCCGCTACCTTTTTTCCGGCGGGTTATCACTGCTATTATCATGATGCGCAAAAAAAGGGCTATAGTGGGGTAGCCTTGTATTGTCGTACCGAACCCGATGCCGTTATTGAGGGAATGGGTTCTGCAGAGTTTGATGCTGAAGGCCGGTATTTAGAGGCACGCTTTGGAAATTTGAGTGTGGTCTCCTTATACCTGCCTTCGGGCTCTTCTGGTGAAGAACGCCAAGCGGCTAAATATCGTTGTATGGCCTATTTTGAAACCGTCCTCCAAGCCTTAAAACAATCCGGCCGCGAAGCGATTATTTGCGGTGATTGGAATATCGCGCATAAACCGGAAGATTTAGTCAATTGGAAGGCTAATCAAAAATACTCTGGTTTTTTACCGGATGAACGCGCTTGGCTAGATAAAGTTTTTGTTGATGAGGGCTTTGTGGATGCCTTCCGAGAATTACCGCAAGCCCCCAATCAATATACATGGTGGTCCATGCGCACCAATGCTTGGGACAAAAACGCGGGTTGGCGAATTGACTACCAAGTACTGACACCTAATCTGAAAGGTCACGTCCTTGCCACGCGGATTTATAGAGACGAACGCTTTTCTGATCATGCACCCGTCATTATTGATTATAATTACCCTTAAATTTTCTCAATTTTAAAACCTGAGGCCATAATCACTTTGAGCACCTCGCGTGCTGTATTGCGATCATAGGCCTTTTCAGTTTCCGATAAAGCCTCATAAGGAATCAGACCGGGATGTCGTTTGTTTTCGTCATCCCGCTCTTGCCCATAGACCCAACCTTCTTGGATGCGTTGCTGCGCCCAAACCTCATGGGTGTTATACGATAATAACTCTAATAGCTCCTCTAAAACCTTCGGCAAAATCACTTTAGAGGTATCAATTGGCTCTGGCTGATACATGCAACACTCCAGCATAGTTTTTATTAGTTTGGATCGAACCCTGTAGTTCGTCAATCCAGTCTATTACGCCAGCCTCTAAATCCCCATCTTGCTAAGACCAACAGCAGCAGTAAGCCATAATCCAAGCTACCTGTGCCACCACTTTGCATCGGTATAGAGCTTGGCGGTGTAATCGGTGGAGTTGGTGGATTCGGTCCACCAGGTCCCGGAGTAGGCGGCGTAATCGGCGGCTCTGGTCGAGCTAAATCAGTTCCCGATAGATCAGGACTATTACTTAAAGGATTACGAGCCTGCCAATCTCGTGGGGTTAGACTGATATACGACCAGTGTGCATCCATAAAAGGGGCATCTTCTGCACGGGGCATATGATAAAAAGTCGTACTCGGCCAGACTACTAAATCAGCACCTTGCAAAGTTTCTTGATTGACAAAACCAGATAAACTATCCGCACAGCCTTCTAAGCTTGGATTATGAGAAGCATATAATTCACAGTCACGTAGAGCTGTAAAATAAATATCTTCACGGGTAAAAGTCTCCGAATCGGGTCCTATGTCCTGATGCTCAGATTGTGGCAAACGAATTTCATAAGCAAGCGCTTGGCCTTCGGTATTCTTTTGCTCACGATCCCGAATCAACCAACGACGTGCCGTGGCTGGATTCACACTCCGCCCCGCTTCTTTCGTCAGTTCTTTAACTTGCAAAACCATCTGCTCACCTTGCTCTTGCAAGTTAAGCTCTTCAATCAGATCATCACGAGAACTACCTGCTAAATCAAAATCCAGTTTCCAAAAGAAATTATGGACATGCCCTAAACCGACTTTATTGTCTGCAATTAACCAGCCACTATCCTCCGCACTGGCATCATTAAAGCGCTGTAAAGCCCCCGTCGCTCCGACTGCTGGCTCAATCGCACCATCAGCATAGAAGCGCCATAAAGGAATATAATGATAAGCACCGACCCGCGATACACTAAAGACTGATAAGGCATCAATCTTTACCTGTTCCTGTTGATAACGAAAACCGTGTTCACTTTGACTGATTTGCTCACAAATCACTGGCTTATTTTCAAATCGTAGTAATTTTCCAGCGGGGCAATCTGTCTGGCGTAAACCGACCATATAACTACCACCTAAACCATAATCAGAAATATCATGGTAGCGAGCGCCATTATCATCATAAGGAACATGAATTTGTGCAAGGCTAGCTGTATTCAAGATTAAACGGCGTTGGCCTGCTTTTGGCGTGTAATGCACTTTATGCAAAACAATCCCTTCACGATTGCGCTGCTCCCAACATAAATCCCAACGTGCTCCATTGTTCAAAGTGACATTGATATAATACTCATCTGAACAAAACTCAGCAGCTTGACTTGGTGGCAGGTAAAAAAGACTCGTTGTTACGAGTCCTAAAGCTAAAAAATTTAAACGTGTCTTGGTTTTCATAACAGCAGTCTAAAAGATGCTACTCAAGAGTCGATGCTCAAGACTATAAGTGGTATTTATTTATAGATAATTTAAACTAGCGGTTTACATCGCCAAGATGGTGAGCAAGCTAATAATTTGCTCAACATTTACTTAGTCCTGCACAAACAATAGGTTATACTCCAAGCTTCGTCGATTACCGTGTATAGCCCGCAACTTACATGAATCCAAGTATCTTTCAGCTGAAACAAATTGGTGCTGGTCATTTATATGTAATGCCTTGCCCTCGACCACAGGTCTTAGCAGAAGATATGGCTTATTACATGAATCTAGGCATTAATACTATTGTATGTTTACTAGAAAAGCCGGAAATGATTGTGCGCGGTTTAGCACTTGAAGAGCCTCTTTGTCGAGAATTCAATCTGCGCTTTGAGCATTTTTCGATTCCCGATCAGTCTGTTCCTAGCCATTTAGCTGCTTTCCGGCGCTTAGTGAATAACTTAGATGCTGAACTGAGGCAGGAGCGTAATCTAGCGATTCATTGTTATGCAGGGATTGGACGTACTGGCGTTTTAGCGGGTAGTTTATTGATTCGGGATGGGATGACCGCACAAGCGGCGATCGAACTGATGTCGAAAATACGCGGGCGCAACATGCCACAAACCCAAGCCCAATACGACTTTTTAATTGCACAAAACAGCCCAGCGAGCTTCATTGCCCCAGATCAAGCGACACCCACACGGCCTTGGTGGCAGCGCCTTATTAGCGCCTAATGGATTAGATAGCTTGATCTGCCTTAAGTTTTAGTCTGTGTTGAGTTGCTTGCCGCGCGCTAAAAAGATGGCGGCGGCAGCTCCCGCTATTCCCCCGAATAAATGCCCATCCCAAGAAACACCAGTTTGCCAAGGCAAAATACCCCATAGGACATCAGAGCCATACATAAAAGCCACCAAGACCGCGATCAATAAAGGCACAATACGTCGCTCTAAAAAACCCGAAACAATTAAAAACACTGCTAAACCAAACACTAAACCACTCGCCCCAATATGTAAGGCATTACCACGGCCAAACAACCATAATAATCCCCCACCCAGCAAAATAATCGTCAAGACAATCATTCGACTATTGGCTCGTGAGCCAGCTAATAAGATCAGTAATACCAATAAAGGAACGGTATTACTCATTAAATGATCGAAGTTTCCATGTAAAAATGGCATGGTGATAATGCCAAAAAGATGTGTACCATCCCGTGGAATTAAGCCCCATTCCTCTAAAGGTAAAAACCGATCTAATAAAAAAACTAACCAAATTAAGCCAACAAACAATACAACCAGCGGGAGTTCTTGCCAAATACTGTGTTGATTATTTTGCTTAGTCATACAGGCTTCCCTTGTAAAATACGTTTCAGGGTCGCTACCCCTAAATGCTGCATCACTTGGATATTCCGCTCTGGGATCGCATCTACATCAGGATAGTGTGCAATGGCCTGTTCTAAGCTTTCTTCACGCAATAAATGCAGCATTGGATAAGGTGAGCGGTTGGTATAGTTTTCAGCATCATCCGGCTCAGTCCCCGAGAACTGATAATGTGGATGAAAACTGGCTATTTGTAAAATCCCCTCCAAGCCCTCTTGATAGAGCAATTCATCGGCATCATCTAGAAAATCATTATAGGCATAGAAATCTGTCAGTACCTCAGGGTGAATCAGCAAGGTAGTGGCTACTTTTTCTATGGGAGTCGCTTGTAGAGCATGCAACTCTGCCTTTAATACCGCTAATAAGAGTTCTGGTTTGCTAGCGGAACTGACACTAAAGCGAATCCGATTGGTTTGGTAAGGTTGATATGCAAATGGACATAAATTATGCGCAAGCACCAAGCCTTCAATCCATTGGCGCGTTTGAGTAATCACCGCTGTCGCTTGCGGATGTAAAGCCATACTTACTCCTGAAAAATATCTTTAATTAACTGCTCACTGGTGAGTCGTTGTTGACGGCGCTGCCGACCTTGCCAGACTAAATACGCGATGCAAGCCAATAATACTAAAAAACCTGATAACCAGACTAAATACTGCGGTTGTTCTTGTTGTTGGCTCTCAATAGCCAAGTCGGTGCTAGGTGTTGCTATCGAGGGGTCTAGACCCGAGATTGGATAACTGGTTTGCGCATCAGATTTGGTTAAGGGATCGGTATTCAAGTTTGAATCCGTTACTTGCTCAGGCGTATTAGATGTTAAACCTAGGTCAGTTGAGGTCTTAGATAAATTTAAACCTGCAAAACTAATCAGGATCGCCAAGCCAAGCCCCGCCACTGCCAGTAAGCCCCAAGTGAAATAAGTTTTAGGCGGTTTAATCGGTAGCGCTTGCGGCCTGAGCATAAAATGAGTTAAAGCATGAAACTGCCCTAGTTCAGTTGGTAACGGAGTTTGATCGAGTAGGATCGGGACAATGCGCTTTTGCATGGTAATGGCAATACTCCACTCACGCCCAACCCATTCGGATAACTGCGCATTAATGCTCCAAAATACCAGAATACGCTCAGCTTCAGCCAGTTTTTCACGAATGACATCCTCCCAACGATCACCGTATTGAATATCATCAATATCACGAAAAACATCAGCTCCACCCGCCTCAAGTAACTCAACCGCCTGTTCTACTTGAAGGCTATCTTTTCGAGAATAGGAAACGAAAACTGTTCGACGTATCATGCGTAATCCTTGCTGAATACAGTACTTTATCCATACTGTATTACAAGCATAGTGCAAAGTGCACTAACTACACATTCGCATCTGTCCATCCCCGCAAACGATCAATGCTTATTATTATTGGTATTCGCTAAACGTTTTGTGACCACCACGATACTATCATCCATTTCACTCTTTTGGCGTTCAAAGCCTAAGCGGCTCATTAAACGCAGCATGCCTGCATTTTCTGCCAAGACCTCGCCAATTATCATCGACAAGCCACGACTACGGGCGGTATCGATCAAGGTTTCCATTAATAAGCCACCTAAACCACGCCCTTGCCAAGCATCAGCAATCACCAGCGCAAATTCACAACTTTGTCGATCAGGATTAATGGAATAACGACAAACACCAACCTCTTTATCCATGCCCTCTTCACGTGCTATCGCTACAAAAGCAATTTCACGGTCATAATCAATTTGCGTAAAGCGCACCAGCATATCGGGAGTCAATTCCCGCAAGGATTGCATAAATCGCATATAACGCGACTCACGTGAGAGATTACGGACAAACTCCTGTTCCATCTCGGCATCTTCGGGGCGAATCGGGCGAATAAGAATATTAGTGCCATCGGCCAGCTGCTGATGCTTTACTAAATCATTTGGATAAGGATGAATCGCCATATGATCATAACGTTGTGCAGCCCCCTTTGGATAAGCCACCGTAAAACGAGCATCAACTGCGACTGCCCCTTCAGGGCTAGCCATCAGAGGATTAATATCCATTTCCAGAATTTCGGGTAACTCACAAACCATTTCAGAAACCCGCTGTAAAATTTGACGCAGAGCGGGGAAATTCACTTCCGGCATATTACGAAATTCCATCAACATCCGTGCTGCCCGAGTCCGACAGATCATTTTTTTGATCATATATTCATTTAATGGCGGCAAGGCTACTGCCCGATCTCGATGCACTTCAACTGCTGTTCCACCCGTACCAAAGCTAATCACCGGGCCAAATACTGGATCACGCACCACGCCAATCATTAATTCCCGTGCCGCTGCACTATGATACATTCGCTCAACGGTAATACCCTCAATCCGTGCTTGTGGCATGGCTTGAACCGTCGCTTCGGTCAATTCTTGATACACACTGCGCACGGTACGAGCGCTATTAATATTTAAGCGCACGCCATTGACATCTGATTTATGCATAATATCTGGCGAGCTGATCTTCATCACGACCGGAAAGCCTACGGACTCAGCCGCGACTAAAGCCTCGGCAGGGCTACGGGTGAGAATTGTGGGTAACGAAGGAATGCGGAAAGCCGATAAAATCGCCCGTGATTCAGTAGTCGATAAGACCCTTCGCCCTTCAGCCAATACGCTTTCAATAATCAGGCGAGCGCCTTCAAGATCAGGCTCAGAGCTTTGCTCTTCAACCGAAGCTGGTACTTGCATGAGTAGCTTTTGATTACTGCGATAAGAAGCTAAATAGGAAAAAGCTTCAACCGCCGATTCAGGAGCAGTGAAATGCGGTAGCTTAGCAGCCGATAAAATCTCACGACCGGCTTCAACTTGTGAATTTCCCATCCAACAAGCCAATAAGGGCTTTTTAAACTTAGCCTTGGCCTTAACCACGACTTGAGCGACAGCCGCTGGATCTGTCATAGCTTGAGGCGTTAGCATCACTAACACGCCATCCACATTCTCATCTGCAAGGCAAATGTCCAAAACGGCCGCATAACGCTCAGGCGTGGCATCGCCCAAAATATCCACTGGATTACCATGCGACCAAGCAGCGGGTAAAACTTTATTTAAAGCCGTGACCGTCATGGCTGCTAACTTAGGAATACGCAAATTCATTTCAACGGCACGGTCAGTGGCCATCACCCCAGGACCGCCACCATTGGTCACGATCATCAAGCGATTCTGTGCCACCGTCATCCCTGAAGAGAGAATTTCGGCCGCAGAAAATAATTGCGTAATCGTATTAACTCTGACCACACCTGCCCGCTCTAAAGCCGCATCAAAAGCGTCATCGCCCCCCACTATCGCTCCAGTATGTGAACTAGCAGCCCGTGAACCTTCCTCATAGCGCCCCGCTTTGAGTACAATGACAGGCTTCATACGGGAAGCAGCGCGTAAACCACTCATAAAGCTACGTGCATCATGAATGCCTTCGATATAAAGCAAAATACTGTCTGTTTTAGGATCAAGGGCTAGGTAATCTAGTACATCGCCAAAGTCGACATCGGCGGCATCCCCTAAAGTCACTACCGTGGAAAAACCCACTTGGCGAGTACTTGCCCAATCTAAGATTGCTGTACAAACTGCACCTGATTGCGAAACCAAGGCTAAATTCCCAGCAAGTGCTTGGCTTTTACTAAAGGTAAGATTTAAACCCGACGAGGGGCGTATCACACCGAGGCAATTGGGGCCAATCAAATGCATGCCATAATGATGAATCAACTCCATCATATCTTTTTCCATGCGCTTGCCCCGTGCGCCCGTTTCACTGAAACCGGCTGAGAGCACAATAACCCCTTTAATCCCATGCTCACCACATTGCTTAATAATTTCTCCCACGGTATTAGCAGGAGTCGCTATAATGGCCAAATCAATCGCATCATTAATCACTGGTAAGCCGGAATAACAACTTAAACCCTGTACCGTTTTATACTTAGGATTGATGGGGAATATTTTGCCTTGAAAGCCAGCCGCCATTAGATTTTGTAATACTAAGGAACCGACTGTATCAGGCCGCTCTGTAGCGCCGAAAATTGCAACTGCTGAAGGCGCGAATAATTGATTTAGGTAATGGTGGCCCATTATTAAAACCTCTATGATAGTTCTTACTGAGGTCGAGAACTTATAAAACCGCTAGTACGTTTTTAAAAACATCTTTTTTGTGCACTGCAACATATCTTACCCTTTACAAACTGAAAAAACCATGACAGCAGCAATAATTAGTCATCAAAAGTGTTCACTTCACGATAACGGGAATCCTTATCACCCAGAATCACCAGAGCGGATGGATGCGATTAATAATCGCCTGATTACCTCGGGTGTCGATTGGATTACTCGTCATTATGATGCACAAATGGCCACTCGTGAACAATTGTTACGGATACACGCAGCTGAGTATATCGACAAAATTTTTGAAGCAGCCCCTCACGACGACAGTATCATCGATTTAGATGGTGATACGGGCATGAATAAGCATAGCTTAGAAGCCGCTTTATATTCAGCGGGTGCTGCGGCACAAGCGGTTGATTTAGTGATGACCACGAATTACAAACATGTATTTTGTGCCACACGTCCACCCGGACATCATGCGGGTCATGCCCATTCGGGTGGCTTTTGTTTATTCAACAATGTTGCGGTCGGTGCTGCTCATGCAATGGTTCAATACGGACTGGAAAGAATTTTGATTGTCGATTTCGATGTTCATCATGGGGATGGAACAGAGGCCATTTTTATTAATGATCCACGAGTTTTATTCTGTTCCTCTTTCCAGCATCCATTTTATCCCTTTACAGGGGCTGATACGCGGGCGCTCAATATTCGCAATTTACCGATGAAAGCGGGTACACGCTCTGGCGAATGGCGCGATCAGGTATGTGAGCAATGGATACCTTCTTGGGTCGAATATCAACCGGAATTAATTATGATTTCTGCCGGTTTTGATTCCCATCTTGAAGATGATATGGGGGGTTTTAATTTAGTGGAAGCTGATTATGTGTGGATTACCCGCGAGCTTTGCCAAGTCGCCAAAGATTGTGGTCATAATCGCGTCGTATCCTGCCTAGAGGGGGGCTATGATTTATCGTCTTTAGGCCGCAGTGTAGCAGCGCATGTGAAAGAACTCGCTGAATTCCATTAAGCTAACTACAAAAGGGATAAGCCTTGCCTATCCCTTTCATAAACGCCTCTCCTCCAAAATTCATTAAGCCGCGATTTTAAAAGACGGCTGCTCATCCCAAGCTAAAGGTAAACCTAATTGGTGAGCCACTTCAAAGGTGAGGCTAGGGATATTTAAAGTATAGAAATGCAATTGATTCACGCCCTCAGCCATCAGTTTCTCGCAAAGATCAACCGCCAATTCAATACCTAATTTCTTTTGCTCTTGACTACCCGCCACCGTGCCTGCAAATACTTTATGCAAACCGGTAGGTACGGTCGCCCCACAACGCGCACTGAAAGCAATCACTTTGTCAAAATCATGAACCGGTAAAATACCTGGAACTAAGGGCTGCTCAATCCCCATTTTTACGGCGGCATCCCGAAAGCGTAAAAACATTTCTGGCTCGAAGAAGTATTGGGTAAGGGCGCGCTTAGAACCGGCCTCTAGTTTACGCTTTAGCTGTTTTAAATCAGCCTCTAAGCTTGGCGCTTTTGGATGTACTTCTGGATAGGCTGCTACACTAATATCAAAATCGGCGACTGTCCCTAACAACTGCACCATATCAGCTACATCACTGATGCCGCCTGCGGTCAAATCAGCGTCTCCGCGTAACGCCACAATGCGCTTTACACCATTGTCTTTGAAACGAGTCGCTAAAGCTAATAACGACTCACGGGTATGTCCTGCTGCGGTTAAATGAGCCGCAACGGGGACTTGGCATTCACGTTGCATATTGAAGACGGTTTCTAAACTATGATCACGCTCACTGCCTAAAGCTCCATAAGTCACTGAAAAGAAGCTAGGTTTGAGCATTTCCAACTGCCCAATATTCCGCCATAGCGTGCGCTCCATTTTTGGAGTTTTCGGGGGGAAAAATTCAAAGGACAATATTGGGCTAGTCATACAAAATCTCATGGTCGCTGTTGTTATCTTAAGGGTATTTTCTTATGCTGGCGTGATGAAAGCAATTTCAACTTTATCAACAAAAAATTGAATTTTTCTAAATGAATCTGCAACGTAAACATCTAGAATTGATCCAAGCTTTGCATCAGAGCGAAACCTTAGCTGCCACTGCAAGCAGATTGCACATGACGCCTTCTGCACTTTCGCATCAATTAGGTGAACTAGAAACTCGTCTAGGTTTAGCGGTTGTGAATCGAAAGGCCAAACCCTTACAATTGAGCGCCGCAGGCAAGCGCCTCTATGAAGCGGCTCTTGCTATTTTGCCTCACTTCGAGCGCTTAGAGACCGATTTAATCCGCCAAATTAACGGTTTAGGTGGGCGCTTAAGTATCGCAATTGAATGTCACTCTTGTTATTTATGGCTGTTACCGACTTTAGATCAATTCCGCCGTCAATGGCCGGAGGTAGAATTAGATTTATCCGGTGGCTTTAGCTTTGATAGTTTGCAAGCACTCGTTGCGGGTGATTTAGATTTAGTAATCACCGCTGATCCTGAACCCTTAAATGGTATTAGCTATATTCCACTCTTTCAATATGAATCCCTATTGATTTTGCCATTAGAGCATCCGTTATTGCAGGAACAAGAAATTCAACCCCAGATGTTGAAAGATCAAACCCTGATTATTTATCCTGTGCCTCCCCGTAAAATGGATGTATTTCGACTATTCTTACGCCCCGCTGATGTCGAACCTGCACAAATTCGCCAAAGTGAACTGACGGTGATGATGGTCGCTTTAGTTGCTAGTGGACGAGGCTTATGTACCCTCCCCAACTGGGCTGCCGATGAATATACTGAGCGAAATTTTGTAACCGCCCGCTCCTTAGGTAAAGGCGTATTTAATACATTACATGCTGCCGTGCGAGAAGAAAGCCTGAAATCAAGCTATATGCAGGATTTCTTATGGCTGGCTAAAGATTTACCCTTTTCTACCTTGAGGGGGATAGCACGGCCTGCTTAGAAAAATAGTATCTCATTGTTAATAACAAAATAATCTTTATACCATTCTCTAATCTCTTATACACAATATCCTGAAATGGGATATTCGATTTCAGGATTTATCATGTGTGGATGGTTAAAACTTTACACTCTCCCGCATACGAATTTTTTTGTTCCCTGTTAATTGTTGCTCGTGAAACGGCAGGGTTGACACAATCTGATGTCGCTTCCCGTTTAGAGCGCCCCCAATCTTTTGTTTCCAAATACGAAAGTGGTGAACGCCGTTTGGATGTATTGGAATTCCTGCAAATTTGTCAGGTGCTGGATGCTGATTCGCAAGCTATCCTGAACGCAGTGCAGTTGAGGATGGACGCATGAATACGCAACAAATCCTCGCACTAGCAACGCAGCACATGCAAGCATTGAATGGTCACTGCTTTGACGTGCTGGAGCTGGCAAAACCTACATCACCAGAAGCAGTGGCAAATCTGGCTAAAATCATTTCCAAGCTGTCGCCACTGGTGGGTAATCTGATTGAGTTCAACACCTGTGAGTACCTGAACAAGCAAAGCAGCTTCGCCGGATTTGGCAAATGGCGGCGGCAAGACCCCGGTTTTCCTGACACAGTGTTTGATGGGCAAGTTAGCCCAATACCGGGACTGGAAATCAAGGCATGGTTTCCATTGGCGACTGAAATTACCGCCCGTTTCAAGGATAGCCAGAACCACTTTGCCCATAACCAAACTCATGTCGCCATGCTCGCATGGTTGCCGGAGTTTTTGATTTTCGGTAAGCCAAAAATCGTGGGTATTACGGTTATTCCGGGCGGTTCTATCGCCAAAGCGCGGGATGAACATTACCACAAAGCACCGGATTATCTGGTGTTAGAGCCGGAAGATACCTCGACACGGGCTTCCAACTTGCAGCAAACCAATACCAACGGCTACAAGTTCCAAGGCACTGCCGCGCAGTATGTTCAGGCGCAACAAATGGTGCAAAACTGGGGTGTTGGTAGTGCGGCTTATTTACCGACCCGTGAATATCAAGCTTTGTTACGGGCATTGTTGGCGCAGTTTCCATATCGTTTGGATACCAACTTTGCCAAACTTGACCGCATTGCTCACCCTGCTATTGAGCGGTTCAAAGCAGAAGTTTATGCAACTGAATTTCAGGTGCATACCGTTGGGGAGTGGAATCGTTTACTTGCCAAAAGTGATGATGCCAGCATCAGTACGATGCTGGCAGCACAATTTGGTATTCAGCCGAATGGCAACGTGGAGCGTTGATGCTTAAAATAGAACGGGCTGGCGCGGCATGAAACGTTCCAGACCAAGCTGAAAATAAG
>JBJOOT010000090.1:0-13175 GCA_046051185.1 Pseudomonadota bacterium
AAACTCCTTGAATTTCTGGGATGCTGTTGCTTGCTTGTGGTATTGAACTACAAGCACTCCCCATCACGATCCCTGTCCAAATAACACTCACTTGCAAACTTTGGGTGATTCGATTCATGCACTCTATCCACTCCTTATACAAAACAATAGTTTAAGTTTAGTGCAAAAACCGACACTGAGGTAAAAAAACAACATTTATTTCAATCTAACTAAGTTAGACTCGATTCGGTAAAGCCCGCGCATATAAAGCGATGAGCAATAACAACCCGCCAAAAATATAATAAACGGCGTAAAAAGGCAGCATCAGCAAAATAACCGCTATCACCAAGGGCGTTAATAACTCGGACATTTCCCGCCAAGTGGAAAACACCATCGTCATTTCAGTACGCTCATAAGGCTTAACGGTACGCATGAAAGGAATATTACCCAATACATCGACCATCGACGCGCCCCAAGCCCCCGTCCACCAAAATAATAAGCCTAGCTTTTGTGCATCCCCTAAGACACCGAGCATGAGCATCGAGCCACCACAAAGAGATAAACCCGCAATCAATACATTTTTAGTATGAAAACGCTCTGCTAAAGCACGTACCCACGGGCTAAAGAACAGCATCGCACAACCTACTGATAATAAAGCGGCTCCCACCCAATTCGGTAAACCCGCTTCAACCGCATAAATCGGACCATAAATATAAAGCAAGACCCAAAAAATCGCCCGTCCCAAGGTAATTAAATAAGAAATACGGAGGAATTTTTGCTTAAAAAAATGAGGTAATAAAATTAACGGATGAATCGTCTTACGTGGTTTAGCGGCAACTAACACGGGATTATTCCCTAGTCGCAAATGCCAAAAATATCCCAACATCATGATGGCAGCTAGAATGGACACTAAAAAGGCACCAAAGGGTAAATCATGATTCCATAGCCAAATACCGATTAAAGGGCCTAACAACCAAGCAACACCGTTATACAACATACGCCTTGATTCGGTGCGGGCAAACTCGAGCTTTTTAATATAATCCATCACATACAGTGAAATACACACGGTAAAAATCGAAGCGGCGGCCGAACGCAAGCCCACGCCAATCGCAAAGCCCCAATCATTGCCTTTATAGATTAAAATCGAGGAAGTGATCAGTAACCCCCCCCCTAAGCTTAAGACCCAGCGCCGCTGTAGCATTTTTTCTAAGCGACTAAAATTCAGGGTAATAAATAAAGTAATAATCGCCGCGATCAAGTAAGTTTGGGCGACCGCCTCTTTACTGCCTAAGGCCTCAAACGCAATCAGCGGAATAATGCCAACCAGTACCGCCCGTGATAATCCCTCAAGAGCGGTTAAACGAGCTAAAGCTCCGCCGGTATCAGTGTCTGCTGCTAAAGCGATCACACCAGACGGACGTGGAGGTAACATAAGCGATGCCCCATTTTTGTGAAAATTATGTGTAATCGCGCATGGTAACGCTTTCAATAGCGACTAGCAAAAGCCTTTACCTTAGTGATCTGCTAAATTGATCACCCCATCCCAAGTGCTCGGTGCTTGATAAGCTGTTTCTTGCATCCGTTGTAAAATCAAAGCGTAATAATGACTCAACGCTTGATCTACGATAGCCTCGATAAGGTTTTTTGCCGTCCACCAATCACCTGCAAAATAAGCGTTTAATGCGGCATTATGTTGTGCCAAGCGAATATGCTCCACCGCGCCTAATTCACTTGCTAAGCCCAAGGGCTGGAAAATTTTAACCGGCTCATGCCGCCCCCGTACCCGCACATAATCCAATACTCTAAACGCTAAGGCTGGGCACAAATCGACGGTTTCTAAACTCACTAAAGTATATATTTGATAATATTTAGTCAGCTCTTGTAAGCGTGAGGCTAAATTCACCGCATCCCCCAAAACCGTATAGGCTCGTCGATACGCAGACCCCATATCCCCGACAGTCATTTCACCACTATGAATGCCAATCCCTGCCCTCACCGTCTGTTGCAAACCCAGCTCGGCAAATTGTGGTTGCATTGCCTCTAAAGCGTTTTGCATCGCTAAAGCCGCTAATACTGCATGTTCAGCATGCGCCGGATCAGGCAAAGGAGCATTCCAAAACGCCATAATCATATCGCCTACATATTTATCCACCGTGCCTTGATGCTGAAAAATAATTGCGGTCAAAGGGGTTAGATAAGCATTCAAAAATTGTTGTACTTGCGTAGTCGAAAGCTGCTCGGCTAAGGGTGTAAACTGGCGAATATCGGAGAATAATACGCTCATTTCCCGCCGCTCACCCTCCATATTCGCCTTTAGTTTAGTATTTGCTAAAAGCTGATCAATATGCCCAGCCGGTACATATTGGCCGAACATAGCTTGAATTCGTTGACGTTGCCGATATTCTCTAATCAGGCGCTCTAAACCAAAAAATAGACTTAAGGCCAGTACCAAGAATAAAGGGGGCAATAAAGGCGTATTCAAAGCCTGATAAGCCCAAAGCCAAGTATTAAAACCTATCACTAATACCGTTAAAGCCCCCCCAAGAACCAACATTCCGTAAGGTTGCAAATGGGGATAAAGCCATAACATAGTCAGCCCTAAACACAGTAGCTCTAAAATAACCAATGCATCCAACCATTCGGGGGTAACAGGGATTAATTCAGGGTGCAATAAGGCATAGATTACCGTTGCTTGTGCTTCGACCCCGGGAAAGCTCGGCTGAAATGGAGTGGAGCGCAAATCAGCCAAACCTTTAGCCGAAGTACCGATCAATACAATGGCATCTGTAAATATCGCAGGCAATGGCTTTTGTAATACATCTGTGGCAGAAAAAGATTGAAACTGCCCAGCTTTACCTAAAAAAGGAATAGCTATTTGCCCCGTTGGATCGGTGCGCAGCGTTTTACCTGCAAATGCTAGATGAGTGATCACCCTGACCTGCCCGACTTGCGCAGTACTGAGTTTCAAGGGGGATTCGTCTGCTAAATACTGACGTACCGTTTGCACAGCAAGACTTGGATAAAGTTGTTGCTGCCATTCAAGCACTAAGGGTGCGGCACGGATCACACCGTCATCATCAGGAAAAATATTTAAAAAGCCAGCCTGTGCCGCCGCTTGAGTTAATTTAGCCAGATTGGCCGTATAGCCCTGCATGACTAAACTGCTAGGCCAACTGTCTAGTGGTGACTGCCAATCAATCGGAACGGACGCTAATGCCCCTTTTTGAAAATCATCCGTTTGATGAAAGAGATAGCCTAAAATAACGGTTTTATCCTGCAAAGTCTCCGCGAGATATTGATCTGCATCTAATTGATCATAATGCGCTAATAAATTTTGCCCAATCGTTAACCCCCCTCCTAACCTTTGTTTAATTTCATCCAATGGATGGCGCTCTGGCTCAGGGAAAGTCATATCTAAAGCAATCACCGCAGCCCCTGCAGCATGTAAACGCTCCAGCAGATTCGCTAATTTATAACGTGACCACGGCCATTGCCCTTCCAACTGTAAACTGCGCTCATCAATATCTACGATTAAAATGGGCGGCGTTTTATGCACTAAAGCTTGAGCCGTGATCTGCATTCTTAGATCATAGGCTAGAGCCTCCATGCGTTGAAACACGACGGGCATTAAACTCAAATGGCCTAAATACAACAAGCAGGCACAGCTGAGGATAGCCAGCCCTGCTAAGCTAATATAAAACTCGCGCCAATGACGCCAAAACTTAACCATTATCAATACTTATGAATTGAATTGTGTGGCTGAATCGGCTTAAAAGCCTGAAACTGTTAGTTGCTGTTAGTTATTCACTGGTTTTGAACCTAGTGGATCTTACTGGAGTCAAGATCGGTATCAGCTTTGAAAAACTTTAAGCTTAACCTAGGGGCTTATACCGTTCACTCGCTGAATGGTAAAGTAGTTGACAGAAAATACGCATATAAGATACGAGGCGACTGAATGGCTGTTGGCGCGAATCAATTCAATCGAAGAACCCTATTCACTTTATTGATGCTTAATCTGCTTAATTTTGTGAGTATTCCCGCTAATGCTGCAGCACCTCGACCTGAGTTTCAAAGCCTCCAACAAGCGCTTGATCGTGCTCACTATGCGAAGGCTTGGCAACAAGCCCAAGCGCTGAATGACCGCTATGAGGGTGATGCTTATTTTGATTATTTATACGGTTTAGCTGCTTTAGAAAACCAACAACTGGATTATGCTTTGTTAGCATTGAAGCGTGCAGTTACTCATGATCCGCAATTAGTTAGAGCACGCTTAGAATTAGCCCGTACTTATGTCCTTTTGAATAATTTACCCGCAGCCCTTAGCGAATTTAAAGAAGCACTCGAATTTCCTTTACCTGACCCAGTGCGGCGCAATGTTCAAGCGCAAATTCAACAACTCGCAACCCCAACCGCTACTAGTGCTAGCGCTTGGCAAAGCTCCATGAATTTGGCGATTGGGCATGATAATAATGTGAATTTAGGGCTGAGCAATGCCAGCATTAGTTTACCCATTTTTGGTGAGGTAACGCTAGATAAAGCCTCCGTGCGGCAAGATTCTATGTTTAGCGAATGGGGAGCGCAACTAGGCTATAATCGCGTGCAAGATCCGAAACAGGCTTGGCTTATCAATAGTCGAATTAGTAGCAAACACTATCCTCATGCAAGCGCATATCACACACAAGAGCTAGGTATTCAAGCCGGTAAGTTTTTTATAGACGGAGCTAAACGCTATCAACTGGGTCTTAATTTACAAGCGCTACACTTAAATAATCAAGCTTACTCCTATTCCAAAGCGTTAGAAGCTGGCCTAAACTATCAACTAGCCACTGATAAAAATTGGCTTAGTGGGCTGAGTTGGACAAAAACAGATTATCAACAGACAAGTCATCAAAACCAAAATAATCAAACCATTCAATTCAGCCAGCAATACCAAATTCAACAAGGCAGTTTAGGGGAACAATGGGGTGTAGCTATTAGCCATGAAATACCTGCCCGAACTCGATTTAACTATCTTAGCCGTGATGTTCTAAGCTTAGGTTATGGGCTAAGTCAAACTTGGAACAGCAGGCAGAGTAGCTCTTTGGGGATTAATCTGCAGCGTCGTATCAACCAAGCGGAAGATTTAAGTTATAAAACTAAACGCAAAGATACACGCCTGACCTTACAACTGAGTCACCAAATGCAATTAACGAATAAAACCACACTCTTTACTCATATAGGCTATATGGATAATCTGAGTAATTTAGAGCTTTATAATTCAAAAAAAGCTTTTGTTAAACTAGGCCTTACTCATCAGTTTTAGACTAGGAGAGTGAATGATGTCAACTAAATTCAATTATAGCTTATTATGCCTATTATTAAGCTCTCCGCTGGCTTTAGCGACTAATACAGCTAATGAGCCTTTAGGTAAAACCTTATTAGCACAGGGTAGTATTCAAGCCGAGCGCTCAGGGGCTAAACAGGCCTTGAAACGTTTAAGCCCTGTTTATCGCACCGATGTGATCCGCTCAGGTAAAGATTCTAATGCTCAATTTCGGATGATTGATAATGCTTATCTTGATCTATACGAAAACTCTGAGATACGCCTCCATGAATATCAATTAAAAGCGGATGGTCAGCGCGGCAGTGTCATTATGGAATTAATTTCAGGTGGTCTACGTACCATTTCTGGGATTATTGGCAAACAAAATAAATCAGATTATCAACTGAGAACTCCGACTGCGACCATTGGTATTCGCGGCACATTTTATGAAGTCAGCCTTACTAAAGAGGGTATGTATTTAGCGGCATGGAAAGGGGGGATTACTATTAAAACCCATTCCGGTGCTTGTAATACAGCTCTTGGTTTAGGGCAACAAGCTAATTTTGCGTTTGTCGATCAACAAGGCCAATGTGAACTATTAACCGAAGCCCCTCCGGTCTTTACGCGCAAAGCTCCCAAACCGAAAGCCAATCAGGGGGGAGCACTGGCTCTAGCTGCCAAGGAAAATATCGACCCTGTGCGCACTGTGCCTAAAGAGGAGGAATTACCCTCAGGAGGGGGCGGTGGGAGTGGTAGTACCGATGATGGTAAACCGCTTGCCCGTCAAGCGATTATTATCACCCCTGCCCAACAGGCTATTAAAGGCTCAGCCAGCCAAACGACTCAAGGTACACCAACGCTCAAAGTCAAAGGCGAGCTATTAACAACCCAGCCTCAGCATGTTCAACAATACAGCCAACCTTTAAGCCAGTTTGATGTTCAATGGGGGCGTTGGGCTAATTACCAATTATCCTCGGGTAAAGAAACCCCTAATCAACACGGCTTAATGTGGATTTCCTATCAAGGTACGCCTAAAGCCGTGTTAGAACAGCGCAGTGGCTCAGCACACTATGATCATTTGCTCGCTAGCTCGGTACAAAGTAGTATGGGGGAAGTCAGTAAGCTCAAAGTCGGTATGAATATCGACTTTAATAGTGGAAAAATCACTGAAGGGAAAATCAGTGCAGAAGTCCCTCATCATACTTGGCAAGGGCAATTTAACGGGCAACTCAGTGCTGGTGATTTAGCCCTCAAATTCCAACAAGGGCAACTGATTAATCATGCCAACCACCAAGCCAGCTCGGTTAATGGTTCGATTAGTGGTGATTTTGTAGGTAATTTTGGTCAAGCCATTGTAGGCGGCTTTGATATGTATCAGGCTAATAATCCCGCCAATCATATTAATGGCGCTTTCTTAATCCAAGAACCCGATGGTCACTGATCCCTAAAATTTCTTCTATCATTAAATTAAACAGAAAACTTTAAGCCTTAGGAGTAAGCCATGTCCACCCTCAGTCGGGCTGATTTTTTGCAAGAAATGGCTCATAAAAGCCTAAGTCTTGAGCGTGCACGCCGTGAGCCGCGCCTCAGTAGCTTGAATTGGGCAAGTTTAGACCTTAATCGGAATGGAATAATCAGTGGCAGTGAGTTCACGTATCTCTATACCGCCCTTGACCGCGTTGATGTGAATGGCTCATCCCTATCCTTAGATTTAGGCAGCCCTACCGCACCAACACCAGTCGGTCAAATGGTCGCTGCGATTCGTGAACTAGTCACAACCGCGCCCGTAAGCAATACCCCAGTTCACTTATCAGATACGGCTTTAGCCAAGGCCTTTCCTCGTGGAGTCACGGGAAGTTTAGGTCGTGGCTCTACAGGGACTGGGGTGGTCGCAGTGCAGTATACCTTAGGGCGCTTGGGCTATTTACAAGCCTTATGTGATGGCAGCTTTGGTCAAATGACTGAGCAAGCCCTACTCAACTTCCAAACAGCTCGTGGCTTAGCCGCGACTGGTAGCGTAGATGCAATGGTGTTAAAAGCCTTAGATACGGCAGTTATGGCGCTAGATTTACGCTCTCCTGCTGCTAAAGCAGCGGATCCTTTAGCCTATTTATCCAATTTCCATGCTTTAGGCTTGCCTGTCCTGACCATTCGTAGTACTGCCGAAGTCTTTACTTGGGCAAGCCCCGAAATCCGTCAAGCCTTTGGGCAATTTGTCGGTTTTTATTGGGAAGTGATGAAACGTAATCGGGTAGAGGGAGACTGCAAAAATATAGCCCTTTTCTTAATGGATCAATTCCGTAAGCAGTTATTTGAAGATCGATTGATTCGCTTGCCTCATCCGGTTTTGCGGGGAGCCGCTGAAAAAAGATGGATTATTGCTACCCGTGATAAAACCCAAAGTTTATTTAGTCGTGCCGATCAATTACTCAGAACCAAAGGTTTACAGGTTGCTCGTCCGGGCTATGGTGCGATCTTAAAAGTACAAGCAATCGACTCTCAACATTCCATGCTGTATGGAGTGAATGTACATTATCCAGAAATTAGTGCTAACCAAGTAGCGCAATCTTGCACTCGTTTATTTGATTGGAATCCCAGTTATGACAACCGAGGGGATAGCTCTAAACCCGAACTACCTGTGAATCAGCTCGCAGCAGGTAATCTAATTTTTATTGATCATAGCGGTGATGGCCGATTTGATCATACAGTGACCGTTATTAAAGTGGATAAAGACGGTGCGGGGCGTACTCGTAAACTGGTATTAGCGGTGGGTTCTTATGATGATGTGCGGGATGCCTCCTCAGCCACTAGCGTCGAAGGTGTTGGCCTCCATATCGTGAATACTTACTCCGAAGAAGTTACCGTTGAACTCAATGAATGGGGCAATATTATTAGCTCTGAAGTGAGCTATGCTTCAGAACCTAGCTATCTAGTGGATACACGCTACAGTGCACGCACTACCTTGATGGAACAACAAGCAGGCGGCAAACTCATTGTGGCGCGTTGGGGTTAGTTTAAATAAAAGCTACAAGTGTCAGTCTGCTGTGACCTGACACTTCAAAATACTAACAAAGCTCGCTCGCTTTTGAGTCATGAATTAAACATATTTAAACGGAATATTGATTAGCTTTTCATCCACTAATCCGAGCCGATCATTATTGCTGACCACGATTCCGTAAGGACACCGATATTCCTCAATAAAACTGCGGATACCCTTCAGATCACGCAAGGTCACCGTCTGTTTGTATTTGATTTCAATCGGCAATAAGCCAAATTCACCTTCTAAGACCAGATCAACTTCTGCCCCCGCAGTAGTCCGGTAATAATAGTAATCGAAAATGATACCACTAGCATTGAGGCCGCGAAGCAAGTTTTCGATCACCATGACTTCCCATGAATGCCCCATTTGTGGATGAGCCAAGAGGTGGTTCAGCGTATGAAGGTGCAGAAAATGGTGCAATAAACCAGAATCACGCAAATAACCTTTAGGATGTTTAACCAAGCGCTTCGCAGCATTCTTTTCATACGACGGAATATGCCGCCAAATGAAAGTGCCATGCGCAATTCTGAAATATTCACGCACCGTAGGCGGCGATACACCTAAGGTTCGTGCCACATCAGAATAGTTAATCACTGTTCCTGATAACTGTGCCAACATTTGCAAAAATAACTGGTACTTTTCGCGTTGCAAATTGGGAAATAAACGTAAAATATCGCGCTCTAAATAGGTTTTAACATAATTTTGCATCCACAATTTCTGGAAACGGTCACTATCTCTAATCCAAGGTTCTGGATAGCCACCACGTAACCAATAATCATGATGTTGTTGCAAACTGGTATCACTAGGAATCAGGCTTGCAAAATCTCTCAGTAAACATTGATGTTGGATGAGTTCATAAAGCCCCGATTGTGGCTGAGCAAAGGCCTCAGTCATCATGAATGGGGCAACCTCCACTATAGCAATACGCCCTGCTAGACTTTCCCAGATGGAGTGCATCAATTCAGGTGAACTAGAACCTGTAATAAGGAAACGCCCATTCTGATTCCGATTAGCATCAATGGCTACCCGTAAGGCAGGAAATAATGCTGGCAAAAGTTGAGCTTCATCTAAGGCGACTTGAGCAGAATTCAGGCGGAAAAACAAGTCAGGATCCCGCGCTACGATATTATAATCCCCAACAGCCTCTAGATCATACCTTTGCCATGACTTAGGTAGCTCACGCAAGACCGTCGTTTTTCCAGATTGCCGAACACCAATCAGTGCAACACATGGAAACAGGCTAAGCAGCTCATTGATATAAGGCGTAAAATGTCTTTTCATACCTTGCAATTTAAAACTTTAATTTTCATTTTGCAAGGATTACATGTTCAAACCAGCACGCTTGTACTATCCATTTTGCCTAGGATCTAAGCTTATCCTAAATCGTGCTTTAGCCCCCTCTTAACTGAGCAATCAACTTACTAATAGGAGTCCAAACTAAAAGCACTAAACCACCAGCCATCACTCCCACTAAAGTACTCAAAACTGTCGGTGTGATTGCTGCTAAAAACTCGCCGATGCCTGATACTTGACGCACAAAAGCAGCCCCCCCCTCCAAAAACTCATGGGAGTGCGGCAAACCATGCACTAAAATACTGCCCCCTACCATAAACATGGCTAGAGTGCCTACTATGGAGAGTGTTTTCATCAGAAACGGAGCAAAAGCTAATAAACCTCTCCCTAAAGCTCGCTTAAAACCTGCCCAAGCATGTTGAGCGGTATCTTTGATTAAATAAAGCCCCGCATCATCCAACTTCACAATCCCAGCAACCAAACCATAGACACCTATCGTCATGATCAGAGCAATCAAAGCCACTACCGTCACTTGTGAGCTAAAAGGTGCATCTTGAACAGTGCCTAAGGCAATCACGATAATTTCTGCAGAGAGAATAAAGTCCGTGCGAATCGCCCCTTTAATTTTATCCTTCTCAAACTCTAACATATCCACATTCGGGTCAGTCACGGCTTGCAATTCAAGCGCATGATGCTCTTCTTCAGCGGCTGAGTGGAAAATCTTATGATAGATTTTCTCAAATCCTTCAAAGCATAAATAAGCCCCGCCAACCATTAATAGCGGTGTAATCAGCCAAGGTGCAATCGCACTAATCCCTAAAGCGGCAGGAACTAGAATCACCTTATTCCAAAAAGAGCCTTTTGCCACCGCCCAAACCACAGGCAACTCCCGATCTGCGTTCACACCGGCGACTTGCTGGGCATTCAAAGCTAAATCATCACCTAAGACCCCTGCCGTTTTTTTGGCAGCCACTTTAGTCATGACGGAAACATCATCTAAAATAGTCGCTATATCATCAATAACAGCTAACAGACTAGCTCCCGCCATAACTACTCCCAAATATCTAATGAATGAATCTTACTTAATAGCTGGTACAGATTTATTTTGCAAATCGGTGGCTTGATTCGGCGTACCGACGACAGGCTTGGCCTCAACCTTTAAGCTCTCATCAGGGCCATCACAATAGCTCCAAGTCGCCTCCCAACGGGAAGGAAAATCTTTATCCAAAAACTTTACATTAAACCGTCCCCAATGCACCGTCATTTGCCCATTAATGCCCGGACGCTGAGTATCGCAGGGTTTTTTAGAGGTATTTTTTGCCCAATAGCCTGCATAACTCGCTCGATTACTATAGACTTTCGCTAAACCTAAGACATAAATCACGCCCGGTTCTTGCTGTGTCCCATAAGACCAAACCGCAGTTGGCCCCATTTCCGCTTCATACACAATTCGCCCTGAATTGCTCTCCCAAACCTCATCCGCTTGGACAGCAGAGACGGCTAGCCCGCTGAACAAAGCTAAACTCATCAATAATTGGATACGCATGCCTGACTCCTAATAAGGATTAACGGAATTTACCACGCCCTAACCAGCCCACGACTATTAAAGTGATGGCTAATAGTGGCATTAAAAACCAGTTGCCCCAACGGATATAAGGTGTGCTACCTTGCATAGGTTGAGCAAACTCTTCAACAACCACAGCCTCATATTGTGGCCCTGTCGTGACAATTTTGCCCTTTTCATTCACAATTGCGCTCACCCCATTATTAGTGGCACGCAATAAATAACGCCCTGTTTCAAGCGCACGGAAACGAGCTAACTGAGCATGCTGAGCTGGCTCAATCGAACCTGTAAACCAGCCATCATTGCTAACATTGACTAACATGGTTGCCTCAGGCAAACCGTCGATCATTTCCTCGCCATAAGCATCTTCATAACAGACCGACATTCGCATTGGCTGCCCAGCCACTTGTAGATTAACCTTACCCTTCCAAGGAGCAACATTGGAATAAGGCAGCATAATAAAATCTTCCATCCAACGTAGATATTCCAAGAAAGGGGTATACTCACTAAAAGGTACGAGATGACGTTTACCATAAACCTCTAAATCTCGTACCGACATGATCGCGTTATACATGCTTTCCGTCGACTTTTCATGCTGAAAGCCCCCCATCAGCAAATCCGTTTCAGCGGCCTTAAACACCTCTTGAAGCGGATTGACAACATCCTCCATCGACTGCTGAAAGGTATCAAAAATCGCTGTTTCCGGCCAAATGATCAAATGAGAAGAATTAATCCGAGGCTCCATCAGATCAATATGCTTTTGAATATGCTCATTGCGAAACTCGGGTAACCATTTATCCTCTTGTGGAATATTCGCCTGAATTAGACTGACAAATAGCTTTTCACCCACGGGCTGAGTCCAATTAATCCAACTCAGTCCATAACCTAGCGCGAACAAACCCACCATGAGTACGGCGGCATAAAGCTTTTGTAAGCGCTCACCGATCACCACTAAGACTAAAGCACCCGCACCAACTGCCACTAACCAGCTCACCCCTAAAGAACCAACCATAGGGGCATAATGAGCCAAGAAGGTATCAATTTGACTATGCCCTAGTTGTAACCAAGGAAAACCCGTCAGAAACCAGCCACGAAACCATTCTGTCAAACCCCATGCTGCTGGAAAAATGATGAGTAACTTCACCCAATTCGCTTGATAGGGAAAAAAGTGAACCAATAAACCAAAGAGCATTAAAGTGAGAGCTATGAATATCACAAAACTAGCGACCATACTGCCTGCTAGCAAGATATTGGCTCCCCCAAAATAATGGATACTGAAATAAATCCAGTGCGCCCCGCCTGCAAACAGACCGATGCCAAACATCCATGCTAAACGCAGCCGTTGCCCACGCAACATCGGCTTTAAATTCAACCAAAAAAAGAAGGCAGGTGTCAGAAAAGCAATCGGCCACCACGCAAAGGGAGCAAACGCAAACACGGAGAATAAACCAGCCAAAAAAGCCAGTAGATAATCCCAACGAGAAATTTGGGCGCGAAACGATAACATGCAAAACGCTCAAAAGGAAAAGGCCAGATTATACTCCAGCCTTTTGCTTGCACCATGAACTTTCTGTAATTTAGTCGCTTAAGCTAAAGCGACTACGGCATCAGGTAAGTTAAGTGCAGTTTGTAAATCATTAAGATAGACACGCTCTGCCTCTTGATTTTTATCTAAAAACAAAGAAGACACTAAATACAATTCTAAACCAGCTTGTTGATCGCCGTTGGCAAGAGCAGCGACCTCTTTAGCACCTAAAGGGTTGATAAGCTCATTCATCAGTAGATCATTAAGATCTTGATCGAGTTGTAATTCTGACATTTTGCTACGAATAATTTGTAGCTCCTGCTCATCCACCTGACCATCTGCTTTAGCCGCTGCGACCATCGCCTTGAGTAAGGTCTCACTCGATAAGAGGGGTAACTGCTCAGGGGCAGGCAGAAGAACAGCGGCTTTCGACTCAAGCGTGGTGCTGGGGTTAGCTTCGGCTTGCCAACGC
>JBJOOT010000091.1:0-13164 GCA_046051185.1 Pseudomonadota bacterium
TTATAGCCTGTTAACTTAAATCGCAACTTAAACGGCGGTTTAAACTCAGCCATTTAAGCCTAGGCAAATGACTAAGTGAATAATTACCTAAACTTATGCAAAATAAGAATAATTTGCTATAAGACCTAAAATTAGAACTGTATTATCATAGAAAATATTGATCACAATAAATATGGGCTAAGAAAATGAAAAAATTAAGTGTGCTAGGTACGCTCTGGGTACTGACTGGTTGCACGGTAGTGCCTATTCCCCTCAATACTGCTTTACTACCGGGGTTAGTTCCTCAGTCCCCTCCGATTCATCGTGGTTTGCAAACTGAAATCGGTAGACCGGTTTTCTCAGATCCTTATGCTAATGCGACGATTGTCCCCCCTCAAATCAGCCCGACTGTGCCTGTAGGTAGTACACTACCGACCACGGGTACAAATACCAGTAGCAATATCACGCCACCCCCGCCGAGCTTGCCGATCAACAACACTATGACCGTGGCTTCATCGCAAGAGCTAAATGCCATTGGCGAACGTATTTTTCGAAATGAAACCGAAGGTGATGCGAGTAAATTATTGCGCTGGCATTCACAGGGTAATTTTGCTGATTTAGGCATTGGTCATCTCGTATGGTATCCAGCTAATCAACGCGGGCCTTATACAGAAACCTTTCCAAGCTTCCTAAAATATGTACAAACTAGAAATGTACCTTTACCCACTTGGTTAGCGAACCGACCGAATGAAGGCGGGCCCTGGGCGAATAAAGCAGCTTTTGAACGAGCTAAAGATGATCCACAGATGCGTGAATTAGCCAATTTCTTGCAAAAAACCCTCGGCCTGCAAGCAGCGTTTATGAGCGATCAATTGCGCAGAAATATGCCTACAATGGTACAAACTTTACCCGCCCCCTATCGCCAAGCGGCTTTAAATAATTTCCAAATCATGGAGAAAACATCCGGCGGCTTATATCCAATGCTGGACTATATGGTTTTCCAAGGTAGTGGCATGAGCAGTAATGAGCGTTATAACGGTCATGGCTGGGGTTTGTTACAAGTTCTGCTTAATATGGAAACAGTGCAACCCGGCTCTAATGCTTTAGCTGAATTTATGCGCTCTGCAAATGACTCGGTGATGCATCGTGTAGCTGCAGCACCCACGGAGAGGCGTGAGGCACGGATGTTATCCGCTTGGCAAACCCGCATACGGACTTATAAAGTCCCCACTCGCGTCGGAGTAGCGAGTCGCTAAAACCATAGCAGCCAATGGATGAGTGCATGGGGGTAATTTGAGTTCATTTCCCATTTGAGATTGAGGTCAAGAGCTGCTTGACCTCATGCCCTAGTAGTTTAATGGCTGCAAGAACAACCGGATCCGTGCCGCGTGCATAATTTAAGCGCGTACAATTTCGATATTTACCCGAAGCCGAAAAAATTCCCCCCGACGCTATTTTAATCCGATGTACTTCCATACGCTCAGCAAGCGCCCTGCCATCAATTTGGTGCGGCATTTCCACCCACAACATAAACCCACCTTGCGGAAAGCTGACACGTGTTTCTTCAGGAAAATACTGCTCAATCTGACGCACAAAGGCATCACGCCCCGCTTGATACTGCAAACGCATTTTACGTAAATGCCGCTCGTAATATCCCTGCTCGATAAACTGAGCAATAGCTAATTGAGTCAGTAAAACGGTGGAGGCCGTGCCGGTATATTTCATGTGTAAAACACGTTCACGATACCGTCCGGGCAATACCCAACCTACACGCAGCCCCACCGCTAAAGTTTTTGAAAATGAACTACATAAAATCACTCGCCCTTCACTATCCATTGAATAAATCGTTTTAGGGCGGGGCTGACGGTAAGCCAGCTCACCGTAAATATCATCCTCAATAATAGGTAGATCGTAATTTTGTGCTAGTTTGAGTAAGCGTAGTTTATTCTCATCTGACATCGATCCCCCTAAGGGATTACTAAAACTCGAAATCACCAAAATGGCACGAATCGGCCACTGATCAAGCGCTAACTCCAGCGCATCTAAACTGATACCCTCACTAGGATGAGTGGGAATTTCTAAAGCTTTTAACCCCAAAGCATTGAGGATTTGCATTAAACCGTAAAAGCCCGGCGACTCCACCGCTACAACATCCCCCGGTTTAGTAATAGCTTTCAAACTGATTGAAAGTGCTTCTTGGCAACCCGTCGTAATAATAATTTCATCAGGATGTACTACCGTTTCAGAGGCTAAGCTTAAATGTGCAATTTGCTGGCGTACCTCTACGCAACCTGACAAGGTATCATAGGCTAGAATACGATTATCCTTGGCTAGCTCGCTCAATAAGCGTTGGATCGGTTTTAAGGTATTCGTTTCTAAATCACAAACACCTCGTCCTAAATTAAGCACCTGATCTACGAAACGATTAGATAATAATTGTGAAACCTCATCCCACTGTGACACTTCTACTGGATACTGAGTAAAACGGCTGACTTGGGGCAGCTGTACGGTTTTTTTACGAGCTTTTACATAAAAACCTGATTTAGGGCGGACTTCGACCCAATGCTGTTGTTCTAATAACCATAAGGCTTGCTGAGCCGTGGCAATACTCACTTGATGCTCACTACTGAGCAAACGTACTGACGGCAGCTTAGCACCGGCTAGATAAAAGCCTTGTTCAATACGCTGCTGCAAGGTCTCAGCTAGAGTTTCGTACAGTTTCATTTTATTTCCGCATGACAGTTTTATAACTAGGACAGATTAAGCTTGTAATCTGGTTTACAGAGTAAAATCAAACAATCTGTCATAGACAAAATAACAAAATACTGCATCTGTAATCAATTCATTTTTAGCCTTAAGCTAGACCTAAGTTAAACTTAAATTGGAGACAATCTCATGCAAGAATCGCAGCTTATTTTGAGCCAAGAATTCGAAGAACCCAAATCGGGTAATCTGATTGGCAAACTGTCCACCGAGCTAAGTGTACAAGTTTGGCAATTCATAACAGATACCCTGACCAGTTATCGGCAGATTATTTGGCTACGGCAACGCCAGCAAACCCGCGCTCAACTACTCGACCTGAGTGATGAACAGCTCAAGGATATTGGCATTAGTCGAGTCGCGGCAGAACAGGAAGCTAATAAGTGGTTTTGGGAATAACGATCCAGCAACACCGGTAGCAAACTGTGGCTAATCGCTGACAGTTTGCTAGCTCGCTGCTATTTTATTTGTTAGCTCTGTTAATGGTGGCAGATCGTCGAGTGACTTTAAATTAAAATAATCTAAAAACTGCTGGGTAGTCCCTAGCAACTCAGGTCGCCCCGGTACTTGCTTATGGCCTAAGACCCGCACCCAATCACGCTCGAATAAGGACTTAAGTACATTCGGATTCACAGCAACTCCACGAATCGCCTCTAACTCAGCTCGCGTAATCGGTTGACGCCATGCAATTAAAGCTAAAGTTTCTAAAACAACCCGTGAATACTTAGGTGCTTGCTCTGCTTGATGCTTAATCACCCACTGACTATAGCGCTGCTTCGTTTGTAAACGATAGCCGCTTGCAGTTTCAGTTAATTCAAAACTTCGCGCTTGGGTTTGTTCGGCTAATTGCTTTAAAGCACTACGAATAGCAGTCGAATCTATCCCCTCATCTTTAGTAAAAAAATCAACTAATTGCGCTACTGTCAATGGCTGCTCTGCCGTTAGTAAAATAGCCTCTAGAATTAAAGCTAAGGGGGTATTCATGCGGCTGAGACTACAAGGCTGAGGTATAAAGGTGCATAAGGCTCTGGTGCTTGAGTGATTTCAATCATTTGTGCCTTGAGTAATTCTAAAATTGCCATCAATGACACCACCACTCCCCGCCGCCCTTCTGCATAGTTAAATAATTCACTAAACGCAAGCTGTGGCTTCGCTTGTAAAGCGCTTAATACTTGAGCCATCCGCTCACGAATCGATAAAGGTTCGGGTTTAACTTGATGATCTTGGAACTGATCTGCACGCTTAAGCACGGCTTGAAAAGCGAAGAGCAAGTCCTTCAAGTCAACGGCGGGTAAAGGCTTAGCCCGCAACGGTAATTCGATAGTAGTTTGCACAAGCCAATGCTCGCGCTCCAAACGAGGTCTTGCATCTAAAGCAGCAGCGGCTTGTTTGCATTGCTCATAATCTTGCAAACGCCGCACTAACTCTGCTCGAGGATCCTCCTCTTCACTCGTCGATGGCGGTTGAGGCAATAGTAAACGCGATTTAATTTCGGCTAATAAGGCGGCCATCAACAAATAGTCAGCGGCTAAATCTAAGCGAAACTCTTGCATTAACTCTACATAATCCATGTACTGACGAGTCACTTCAGCCAGCGGAATATCTCGAATATCCAAGTTTTGACGGCGAATTAAATACAGGAGTAAATCTAAAGGACCTTCAAAAGACTCAAGGATAACCTCAAGCGCATCCGGTGGAATGTATAAATCCTCTGGCAATTGATGTACAGGCTGCCCATGCACTAAAGCAAGCGGCAGCTGCTGTGACAAAGGAATCAAACCCTAAGGCCTTTAATTGTGATGGGTAAAATGAATCGCTTCAAAAACATCCCGCATGGTTTCCCGTGCAACTTCACGAGCTGCCTCTGAGCCTTCACGGAGCACTTTGCGGACTCGTTCTCGATCATTTTCATACTCTGCTGCTCGCTCTTGAATCGGCTTTAATTCAGCTTGCACACCCTCAATCACCGGACGCTTGCAGTCAATACAACCAATCCCTGCGGTGCGGCAACCCTCTTGCGCCCACTGCCGAGTCGACTCGTCTGAATACACCTGATGCAACTGCCATACGGGGCAATGCTCAGGATTACCCGGATCAGTACGGCGCACACGTGCTGGATCAGTTGGCATGGTACGGATTTTCTTTTCCACATCCGCAGGGTCTTCACGTAGGGCAATGGTATTATGATAAGACTTCGACATCTTTTGCCCATCTAAGCCGGGCATTTTAGATTCTTTCGTTAAGGCAGCTTGTGGTTCAGACAGAATAATTTTACCAAAACCTTCTAAATAACCGAATAAGCGCTCACGATCCCCTAAAGAAACATTTTGCTGTCCCTCTAATAAAGCCCGAGCTTTTTCTAAAGCTTCTGCATCTCCCCGCTCTTGATAAGCTTTGCGCAAATCACGATACAATTTGGCATTTTTCTTACCCATTTTATCAGCGGCTTGCTCAGCTTTTTCTTCAAAACCCGGCTCGCGTCCGTATAAGTGATTGAAGCGCCGTGCAATTTCGCGGGTCAATTCGATATGCGCGACCTGATCCTCACCGACTGGCACTAAATCCGCTTTATAGATCAAAATATCCGCCGATTGCAGAAGTGGATAGCCTAAAAAGCCATAGGTTGCTAAATCTAAATCCCGCAATTTTTCCTGCTGATCCTTATAGGTAGGCACCCGCTCTAGCCAACCTAAAGGTGTGATCATCGACAGCATTAAATGCAATTCAGCATGTTCAGGGACATGTGATTGTACAAACATCGTCGCTGAACTAGGGCTAATCCCTGCTGCTAGCCAATCAATCGCCATATCCTCCACATTCCGTGCAATCTCGTAAGGATTAGCATAATGAGTGGTTAAAGCATGCCAATCCGCCACGAAGAAAAAGCACTCATGATTAAGCTGCATATCGACCCAGTTTTTCAGTACACCATGATAATGACCAAGATGTAATTTACCGGTGGGGCGCATCCCCGAAACAATTCGCTGATTCTGCAATGGCGTTGTGTTCACGTCCGCAATCCTTTAAAGCTAAAGAAAAATACCTGCATTGACATCAAAGTCATATCAAAGCAATAAGATAATCAGGGTCAAGATGATAAACATCCAAGGGACGCCTGCAGCCTGCATTTTGATCATTCCCTTAATGTCAGGCTTAATGCTCGACTAACCAATCAATTGCCCCTTTACCTTGACGGAGAATTTCAGGGCGCTCACCCGTCAGATCAATCACTGTTGTAGGATCATGCCCACAAAAGCCACCATCCATAATCAAATCAACCTGATGCTCAAGATATACTCGAATCTGATAAGGATCTGTCATGGGTAAATCTTCATGCGGTAGGATCAAAGTACTCGATACTAAAGGTTGATTGAGTTCGCTTAAAAAGGCTTGAGTCACCACATGGTCAGGAATACGAATACCAATCGTTTTACGCTTAGGGTTTTGTAAACGACGGGGTACTTCGCGCGTGGCCTGTAAAATAAAAGTATAAGCACCGGGCGTTAGCGTTTTGAGTAGGCGATAATTAATATTATCGACTTGCGCATAATGAGAAATTTCGGATAAGTCACGACACACTAGGGTGAAATTATGTTTATCATTCAACTGACGAATGCGCTGAATCCGCTCCATCGCTGCTTTATCATCTAATAAACAACCAATAGCATAACTAGAGTCAGTCGGGTAAACTACGACGCCACCCTCACGCACAATATCGACCGCCTGTCGAAGCAGGCGTTTTTGTGGGTTTTCTGGGTGAATTTGGAAATATTGGCTCATGTGGGCTAGGTTGTTATCGTTTAAAAAGCAGGATTTTACAGGTTAATGCTAAGAAATACAGTGCGAGCACTTGTTTAAAGAGGGGTCGCCCCCAATAAAATGATGCTTATGACCTTACAACTGCATCCAGTAAAGACTCAATTATTATGAAGTTTTTGTTCGATTTTTTTCCAGTACTACTCTTTTTCCTCGCATACAAGTTTTTTGATGCTATGCCGCCTGCTGTGATTGAGGCCGCCAACCATCTACCTTTTGTTGAACTGTCGCAAGCAGAACCGAAACATGCGATTTTATTTGCGACTTTGGTCATTATTCTTGCGACGATCTTACAAAACATCTTGCATTATCTGGTTTATAAGCGCCTTGAGCGTATGCATCTCATCTCTCTTGCCATTCTATTGGCCTTTGGTAGCCTAACTTTAGTGCTCAAAGACTCAGCCTTTATTCAATGGAAAGTGACCGTGTTCAATTGGTTGTTTGCCTTAGTGTTCATTGGTAGCCAATATGTGGGTAATCGCAAGCCCTTAGTTGAGCGGATGATGTCCAATGCCATGCAAGTTCCTGCGCAAATATGGACAAAAGTTAATTGGATGTGGGCTGCATTTTTTGTTTTTATTGGCGTGCTGAATCTAATAGTTGCCTATAATTTTAGCGAAGCAATTTGGGTGGATTTCAAATTATTTGGGATTTTAGGTCTGACATTTGTCTTTGTAATTGCTCAAGCGATCTATCTACAACGGCATATGATTGAAACCGGTAAGGAGTCCTAGACGATGTTATATGTCATTATTGGCGAGGATCATGCTAATAGCTTAGCTAAGCGCCTCACAGCAAGACCCGCCCATATAGCGCGAATTCAAGCTTTACAGACTGAAGGGCGTTTAGTCCTTGCAGGCCCTACTCCAGCCATAGACAGTGCTGACCCTGGTGAGGCCGGTTTTACGGGCAGTGTGATTGTGGCGGAGTTTGAATCATTAGCAGCAGCAAAAGCGTGGGCAGATGCCGACCCTTATCTGGCTGCAGGTGTTTACCGACAGGTAAATGTTAAACCCTTTAAAAAAGTTTTACCCTAAGAGCCTATTGTTTAAGGAAATTGATAAAGATGCGAATCATAACTAACACATTAATCGCAAGTAGTTTAATTGGGCTGGTACTAGGTCTTAATACAGTCAGTGCAGAAGATCCCAAACCAGCAGCAGCGGCTACGACAGCTGCACCAGCGGCTACAGCTCCAACGACTACGGAAGCCAAACCTGCAGGTTCAGAAGAAATTATTGCGATTGTCAACGGTGTTGATATTAAGCGTGATACCCTCAACACCTTAATGGATATGGCTAAACGCTCTGGGGCTGGCGATCAAGTTGATGAGAAAACCATGCTCGAAGACTTAGTGGTCACCGAATTAGCCCGTCAAGAAGCAAATAAATCGGGTTTAGCTGAGCGTGAAGATGTTCAAGAAAAATTGAATAACTTCAAAGATAAACTCGTGCTCAATACTTGGATGCAAGAAAAGGCTGCTGCTTTAAATATTACGGATGAAGAAATTAAAGCCGCTTACGACAAAGCTACCGCGCAAATGTCTAAAAGCGAATACAAAGCTCGCCATATTTTAGTGAAAACTCAAGATGAAGCGAAAGCTATTCTTGATGAATTAAAGGCTGGCAAAGATTTTGCTGACTTAGCTAAGGCTAAATCAACCGATACTTCTGCGCAAATGGGTGGGGATTTAGGCTGGTTCAAAACCGATAGTATGGTTAAGCCTTTTGCTGAAGCCGTTGTTGCCATCGAACCCGGTCAAATCAGTGTCGCCCCCGTTGAAACTCAATTCGGTTGGCATATTATTAAAGTCGAAGAAAAGCGTGATGTGAAACTTCCTGAATTAGAAAATATGAAGCCACAATTGAAGCGTCAAATCGAGCAAGAGAAAATGATGGCGTATATGAAAGATTTACGCGCTAAAGCGGATGTCAAAGTTCTCTTAAAAGATGAACCCAAAGCGGCTGAAGCTGCTCCTGCTCCCGCGCCAGCTCCTGCCGCTGCTGAACCGGCTAAAACTCAATAACTAGCTCAATAACTAGTTTGTATTAAACTCCCTGATCCCTTGTTAGATTGGGGAGTTCTCGACTTTCCTCACGAGCCACGCTACCGTTTTTAACGACCAACAATAACCAGAGGCTGTGACTATGAAGCCAGAATGGAAAAGTTTTCTGATTGAACAAGGTGCCGAGTTTGATGGCTCTAGCCTGTTACACTTTGGCAACCCAGAACGTGAGCGCCGGATTCCCCCACAAGGCGCCATACTCTGTGATCTATCCCACCAAGGTTTAATCAGCGCAACAGGGGTTGATGCGGCGGCCTTTCTACAAGGTCAACTCAGTAATGATATTAACCAAGTGAATGCTGAACGCGCTCAATTGAGTTCCTACAGCTCACCCAAAGGCCGTGCTTACACCAGTTTTCAAATCATGCAACGGCAAGGGGTTTATTATTTAGCTTTATCCAGTGATCTACTAGAAACCGTCCTTAAGCGCTTACGGATGTTTGTGATGCGCTCAAAAGTTGCTTTAGAAGATGCACGCGAAAGCTTAGTCCACTTTGGTTATGCAGACCCCTCTGGTGAACAACGCCTGCAAGACGCTTTGGGTCACTACCCCAAACAAGTCTTAGACGTGATGCAAATTGGTAATCTTACGATTATTCGCCAAGCCGCGAGTGTGCCACGCTTTGAAATTTATGGCGAATTGGATGAGGCTCGCCAATTGTGGAATCGCTTAAATGTCCATGCTGCTGCGGTTGGCTCTGCCGCTTGGGATTATTTTGATATTGAAGCCGGTATCCCCAAAATCACAGCGGCGAGTATGGAAGCTTGGGTGCCTCAAATGCTGAATCTGCATTTGATCGATGGCATTAGCTTTAAAAAAGGTTGCTTCCCCGGTCAAGAAATCGTCGCACGCTTGAAATATTTGGGTAAAAATAAACGGCAACTGTATCGAATTGCCATTGATACAGTTCATCAGCCTGCGGTTGGAGCAAAAATTCAGGATGCTCAAGGCGAGGAAGCGGGTGAAATTCTAAATGCGGTTCTAAGCCCTAGTGGTGATCATATTGAGGCTTTAGCCGTTTTAAAAATCGCCTCAGCGGAACAAACTTTAAATCTAGCAGGGGCGAAACTGCACTTGTTGCCTTTACCCTATAGCTTAGAAAATGAATGAAAAAATAAACGCACCTCTAGAGTGCGTTTATTTTGTGTCGCAGATAAAACCAAGCCTTATAGGAAGGACTTCATCCGATCAATCACGACTTGGGTGAATTCATCCGTGTTCAATTTACCTTTCAGATCCCGCGTACATTCACCCGCTTCAATCGCACTCAATAAACCTAAACGCAGTGCATGCCCTAAATCATAACGATCCACATGGTCTAATAACATACCGAAAGCTAATAAGACCGCAGAGGGATTGGCGATATTTTTGCCTGCAATATCAGGGGCTGTACCACCAGCAGGGTCGAACATCGCAATATCCACACTGTAGTCATCATTAAATGAGTAGTTACCACTCGCACCTGTGCCTAAACTACCCACTAGACCACAAGCCATATCGGATAAGAAATCACCGTACTCGTTTAGCGTCACGATCACTTCATAGTCTTGAGGCTTCATAATGATCTTTGCGAGTAAAGCATCAAATAATTCAACATTATGGGGCACATCTGGGTAATCGACGCTGACCTTTTTCACGATTTCCTCAAACAAACCATCCGTAACTTTTTGAATAGTGTGTTTAGAAGAAGAAGTCACTTTGTAATTGCGACCGCCATAAGTTTGCCCCTTCTTACGTGCTAATTCAAAGGCAAAATGCGCCGCTTGGGTGCAAGGCCGAGTTTCGACCATACGCACAGAAATCGCGCTATCTAAACCAATCCGTTGACCCGGATCATCATAAGTCCCCCCCGTGGCAACTCGAATAATATGCAGATTAACGTTTTCTTTAAAATTAGAATTAATACCTTTAATAGAAATTACCGGACGATAAATCACGCTGAAATTTAAACGCCGCCGAATTAAAGCATTAGGGCTACGAGTACGAGTTTCAGTCGGGTATTTTAAAGCTAATTTAGTCGCACGCATCGACTCTTCGGCCTCATCAATCGCAGCAACACCTTTCGCCTCACGGGTTGCGACAGACCAATCAACGGGCTTAAAGCTAATCTCAGCGGGCAAAGCTTCCGCGACTTGGTGAATGGAGGCGGCTAATTCTGCTCCAATACCATCGCCTAATAACTCAGTGATTTCGATTTTTTTACTCATTAAAAGTGCCTCCTTAGGTGGTAATAACTGAAGAGATTGCTGAGTGATTTCTGCAGCGCAATATTATACAGACCACCTTCAATTGTCGACAATTTATTCGTTTTATTGCCAAAATCTTGCTAAAAACCTAATGATTTGTCGACAAAATCGCAATAAAACTAAGCACCACAAAACTAGATACCTCCTCATGGGTAATTGTTGCAGTGCATCGAGTGCTGCTATACCATTTCCGGCAATCTATTTAGGGCAGGCATTATGGAAGCATCGACCGATCTCAGCCGCAATATCGCCAATACCATTCTTGAAGGGTTCAATCGCCATTTTAGTATCTTTCAACAGATTACCTCTGGCGCTCGTGAACGCTTTGAAAAAGCCGATTGGCATGCGGTGCAACGCGCTTCTCGTGAACGGATCATGCTCTATGATCATCGGATTGAAGAAACCATTGCCTTAGTACGTGGGTTATACGGCATTACTCAGCTTGATACGGAGCTTTGGCGACAGATTAAACTCTGTTATATGCGCTTATTATCCTATCATAAGCAGCCAGAGCTTGCGGAAACCTTCTATAATTCAGTGTTTTGCCATCAGTTTGAACGTAGTTATTACACTAATGAATTTATTTTTGTTCGTAATGCAATCTCAACTGATTATATTGAATCTACGGATGCGGAGCGTGTTAGCTATCAATCCTATTACCCGAATGATATAGGTTTAATTGAAGCAATTCGCCAAATCATCCAGCAAGCTAATTTTACAATCCCCTTTGAAAACCTTGAGCGCGATATTCGTAGTATTCGTCGCGCCCTTGTTAAACGTTTTCGAGGTAAACTTGCGCGTCAAACGCATCTAAACTTTCAACTCAGTGTGATTTGTAGCCCTTTTTTCCGTAATAAGGCCGCTTATATTGTTGGGCATTATAGTAATGGGCGCGAAGATGAAGGTTTTGCTTTAGCGATTTTGAATAATGAGCAAGGTCAACTCTATATTGATACTTTGTTAATTGGTGAAAAGCAGCTCTCTGTAGTTTTTAGCTATTCACAAGCTTATTTCATGATTGAGCACCAAGTTCCTTCAGCGATCGTTTCATTTTTACAAACGATACTACCTGAACGCACTCGCTCGGAATTATATTCAGCTATTGGTTTACACAAACAGGGTAAATCAGATTTTTATCGACATTTCTTGCATCACATGCGCCATTCCAGCGATAAATTTGTCATTGCACCTGGAATTCGCGGGATGGTCATGATGGTCTTTACTTTGCCCTCTTATCGTTATGTCTTTAAAATTATTAAGGATAAATTTGCCCCACAAAAAGAATTTACGCGCAAAGTCGTTGCTGAAAAATATCAATTGGTTAAACGCCATGATCGCGTAGGACGAATGGCGGATATGCTCGAATACTCGGATGTGAGTTTACCTGAAGACCGGATTCATCCTGATTTATTAAAAGAACTACTCGATACTTGTGCTAGTAGTATGAGTATTGAAAATGGCAAAGTCATTTTCAAACATTTATATATTGAACGACGGATGATTCCTCTCAATATGTATTTAGAAACGGCCACCGAATCACAATTAGAGCGAGTTATTCGTGATTATGGTGATGCCATTAAGCAACTAGCGGCTGCCAATATCTTCCCGGGTGATTTCTTATATAAAAATTTTGGGGTCACGCAATTAGGACGAGTAGTCTTCTATGACTATGACGAAATTAGCTATATGACGGAATGTAATTTCCGCAAAATTCCACCACCACGCTTCCCTGAAGATGAATTTAGCTCCGAACCTTGGTATTCGATTGAACCGAATGATGTCTTCCCTGAGGAATTCGGCACTTTCCTCTTAACCAACCCGAAGATTCGCAAAATCTTTATGAAATATCATAAAGACCTACTCAGCGCTGCCTATTGGCAGAAGAAGAAGGATAATATCCTCAATGGTATTTATGAGGATGTGTTTCCTTATCCTGAGGGGTTGAGGTTTAAGCGGTAGGACTTGTGAGTCGATAAATGATCACTTAACTAGTTATAATCGAGGTCATTGCCTTATTAGTTACAGACCGAGTGGAGTTTGTGACTAATAAGGTTGTCAAGATTTTATCTAGTAAACTATTGGACACCATGAGTAAAGATTCTGAAATCATTGCAACTATCGACGCAGCCTTTAGCTCAGTTCAACAGCCTGAGCACTTCACTGATTACCGTCATTGCGAAGAATGCTTCGAGCACGATCAAACCTTGCTATCCATACCCCGTGAACACTTGGCGCTTGAACAGCTTGGTAGGCCGGGGTGGGATCCAGTCGCTTTTTGTTCTCCTGAAGGGAAAGTG
>JBJOOT010000092.1:0-13107 GCA_046051185.1 Pseudomonadota bacterium
GCTGAGTGTAGGGTATCGTGCAGGCGTGCCTTGGAATGAAACCAATTACAACAATCCTGAATTTGAAGCCGCTTTAAATAAAGCAGAAGGATTGATTGATGTGGCTCAGCGTAAAGAGGCGATGAAAGAGGTTGAGCGCATTCTGCAAGAGGATGCCGTGATTGTGCAGCCATTGTGGCAATCTAATTTCTTCGTAGCCACCAATAAGCTCAAAGGGCTGAAGGCACATCCAACCCAATACCATCAATTTACTACCCCGTATAATAAGGTATGGCTGGATGCTTAAGTCTTAGTCTTTAACTGAAGACCCGCTATGTAGTGGGTCTTTGGTCTTGCCACCTAAGAACCACAGGAAGTCTAACTGCATGACCTAGCAGAAGGGAGGGCAGCAGGCTGGTAGAGGAGTGTTCGTTTATGATCGTATTAGCTGCAAAACGGCTAGTCGCGATGCTGCTAATCATGTTGGTTGTGTCGTTTATTCTATTTTCCCTATTTGAAGCCGATAAAATGGCTGTCGCTGGTAAGGTGCTTGGGCCTTATTCCTCGGTTGAGCAACGTGAACTTTGGTTAAGTCAAAATGGTTATGATGAGCCTTTTTTCACCCGTTATACGCAATGGGTGGGGGGGGCTTTACACGGTGATTTTGGCGACTCCTTACAATATAAAGTTCCTGTGTCTGAATTGTTGGCAGAGCGCTTGAAGAATACCGGTATTTTAGCACTCGTCTTTTTTCTGATTATGATCCCACTGTCGCTCACACTCGGTGTCCTTGCTGGGATGAAGGAGGGTTCGTGGCTGGATCGAATTATTTCGATTTTCTCCGTATTGACGACCTCGATTCCTGAGTTTGTAACCGCGACTTTTTTAACCGGCTTATTGGTCTATACTTGGCATCTCTTACCCGGTACTTCCAGCATGACCAGTGGTTTTAGCTGGAAAGAAATGATTTTACCCGTATTGGTCTTGGTCATTTACGACTTCGGTTATGTCACGCGCATGACCCGTGCTTCGATGGCGGAGGTGATGACTTCACAATATATCCGCACAGCGATTCTCAAAGGTTTGCCCTATAAGCGGGTGATTATGCGCCATGCTTTGCGCAATGCTTTGATTGCACCTTTCACAGTGATTGTGCTGCAACTGAATTGGTTGTTATCCGGTTTGGTCGTGGTTGAAGTATTTTTTGCTTACAAAGGTTTTGGCTCTTTGTTGGTGGATGCCGCTTTATTCGGTGATATTTATGTGATTGAAGCTTGCGTCATGGTGGCGGTCTTTATTGCTGTATTCTCGCAGTTTATCTCCGATCTGGGGTATACCTTATTGAATCCACGGATTCGCTTTAGTTAGGAGCCAAGTTATGACCGATGCTGTTAAATTCGATGACACTTTGCCACCTGCTAAGCGTGAGTCTGGGGTCAAGCGATTCTTCAAAGCCTTGGCTCTAATGCGTGAGTCCCCTGTAGGAATGGTGGGTTTATTAATTATTCTGTTTTGGGTAGTGATGGCTATTTTAGCGCCTTTTTTACCCTTATATGATCCGAATGCGATTATGCTACCGTTTCAGAAAATGGGGGCTGCCGCACCGGATGGCGGCACTTTCTGGCTAGGTACGGATCACAAGGGGCGCGATATTTTATCGCGGATTATTTGGGGGGCGCAGAAGGTATTGATCTGGGCAAGTTTTGCGACCTTGGTAGCCTATGTAGTGGGTATGTTAATGGGGGTATTAGCAGGTTATAAAGGGGGTTGGGCTGATGAAATAGTCTCCTTTATTGCTAATATTTTCTTATCTTTCCCCTTTATTATTCTCTGTATCATTATCGTTGCGACTTTGGGGGCGAGTGGTTGGACGGTCGTTGTCGCGGTGACTTTTGCTTCAGCTCCACAAATTATGCGGATTGTGCGTGGCTTGGTACTCGATTTAAAAACTCGTGATTATATCTTTGCTGCCCAAACCCGTGGCGAATCCTCTTGGTATATTATGCTGGTGGAGTTATTACCTAATGCACGAGGGCCTTTGATTGTCGATGCCTGCTTGCGTTTGGGTTATACGGTGGTGGCGATTGCGACTTTGGGTTTCTTAGGCTTAGGTTTGCCACCGCCAGATCCTGATTGGGGGTTGATGCTCAAGGAAGCTGTGCCTTTAGGCGCTTTTGCGGGGCATTCGATGTATATACCCGCTGCTGCTTTAGCCTCATTAATTCTGGGCTTTAACTTATTGGCCGATGGCTTACGCGAAATTTCACTACGGGATTAAGAGGGGCGAGCATGTCAAATACCACAGCAGTAACTCCAGTTCTGGAGTGTAAAAATGTCAATATTTCCTATTATACGCGCGCGGGTGAAATTCCAGCGGTGATTGATTTTAATCTCACCCTAATGCCCGGCGAGTCGATGGGGATTGTTGGTGAATCGGGTTGCGGCAAGTCTACTGTGGCGCTAGCGATCATGAACTACATGGGCAAAAACGGACGGGTGAAAAGCGGGCAAATTCTCTTTAATGGTCGCGATTTACAGCAGATGACTGAGGAAGAGTTACGTAAGATTCGTGGCTCGCAGATTAGTATGGTTTACCAAGAGCCGATGGCTTCACTCAATCCATCGATGAAAATTGGCGAGCAACTGATGGAGGTGCCGCTCTATCACGAAAATATCACGGAAGCCGAAGCCAAACAGCGTTCGCTTGAAATGCTAGCAGCGGTGCGTTTGCCTGATCCAGAGCGCATTATGAATGCTTACCCGCATCAAATTTCTGGTGGTCAGCAACAGCGGGTGGTGATTGCGATGGCTTTATTATCTAAGCCTGCCTTATTGTTATTAGATGAGCCAACGACCGCTTTGGATGTAACCGTTGAAGCTGGAATTATCCAACTGATCAAAGACATCTCCCAGCAGTTCGGTACTTCGATGATTTATATTTCCCACAATCTCGGGCTGATTCTGGAAACTTGTGATCGGATTACAGTGATGTATTCGGGGGAGGCGGTGGAGACGGGTTCGGTGCAAGCGGTCTTTAATGAAATGCGCCATCCGTATACGCGCGGCTTGTTTGCTTCGATTCCTTTGCCTGGTACGAATAAAAACTCTCGTCCTTTAGTCCCGATTCGTGGGCAATTACCTTTGCCACAAAATCGTCCGCAAGGTTGTTATTTTGGGCCGCGTTGTGATTTTTTCCAAGCGGGGTCTTGTGATACCCAAGGCGAAATTCATATGCACCCTGTCCCCAATGAGCAGCGCCATGAGGTGCGTTGTATACGGTTTGCAGCGATTGATTGGGCGAGTTATCACCCCGTTGGTTTGAGTGGCGAGCAAGCAGAAATTGGTAAGACAGTGCTCGAAGTGAAGCACATGAAAAAATATTACGAGCTGAAAGATAGCTCGATCATGGCTTTAATTAAGGGCAAAAAAGTCCAATATGTGAAAGCAAACGAAGATATTAATTTGATCGCACGGGAGGCGGAAACGGTTGCGATTGTGGGGGAGTCGGGCTGTGGAAAATCAACCTTCGCTAAAGTCTTGATGGGCTTGGAGGAGGCAACGGAGGGCGAGGTGATAATGAACGGTTTAGAGCTGAGTCAAACCCCCGTTCAGCAGCGTAAAGCCCAAACCGTCGCGCTGTTGCAGATGGTCTTTCAAAACCCCTTTGATACCCTCAATCCCAGCCATACAGTGGGTTCACAAATTGCGCGGGTGATTAAGAAATTCGATGTTGAATCTGACCCTGACAAGATTAATCAGCGTGTGATGGAGCTACTGGATCTGGTGAAATTACCGCGTGATTTTGCTTTACGTCGCCCGCGTCAATTATCTGGTGGGCAAAAACAACGGATTGGGATTGCGCGTGCCTTTGCGGGTAGGCCTTCGGTCGTTGTGGCTGATGAACCAGTGTCGGCTTTAGATGTTTCCGTGCAAGCTGCTGTGACGGGCTTACTGACGGATATTCAGCGTAATCTAAAAACTACGCTGCTGTTTATTAGCCATGATTTATCCGTGGTGCGCTATGTATCGGATCGGATTGTGGTGATGTATCTTGGACGTATTATGGAGCAGGGTACGACAGATGAGATATTCAATCCGCCTTACCATCCTTATACCGAAGCACTGCTGTCGGCCGTACCGATTGCGGATACCTCGGTGAAAAAACGCCATATTGTATTGGAAGGAGAATTACCTTCACCCGTCAATCCCCCCTCAGGCTGCCCCTTCCAAACTCGGTGCCCGCGTAAAATCGGTGCGATTTGTGAAACTCAATTGCCCGCATTGCAACAAACCGAAACAGGGCATGCCATTATGTGCCATATTCCTTTGATTGAATTAAGTCGAGTGAAGCCAGTCATTCAGATAGATGCGGTAGATGCGGCTTGAAGCTCGAGTAGTCGATTAAAGGTAGGTGATGTGATGTTTATGAGGTTTTGGGCTTATTTATGGCTAGGCTTATTGTGCGTGTTTTTATCAGCTTGTGCCGGCATTCCAGAGGGCATTCAGCCGGTCACTGGCTTTCAGGTTGAGCGTTATCTAGGTAAATGGTATGAAATTGCTCGCCTTGATCATCCCTTCGAGCGGGGATTGGAGCAGGTATCGGCGGAATACAGCCAGCGTGAGGATGGGGATATTCGGGTTTTGAATCGTGGTTTTAATACTCGTCAGCAAAAATTTGAAGAGGCAGAAGGCCGCGCTAAGTTTGTCGGTCAACCCGATGTCGGGCAGTTAAAAGTATCCTTCTTTGGCCCATTTTATGGTGGCTATAATATCGTAGAGCTAGATCCGAATTATCAATATGTGTTGGTTGCAGGCAATGACCGTGACTATTTGTGGATTTTGGCACGCACTCCACAATTAGAGGCTGCCGTACAGCAGCGGCTAGTGGCCAAAGCTAAAAGCCTTGGTTTTGCCACCGACCAATTGATTTTTGTGAAGCAATGAGTGTTTATAATAAAATAAAAGGATGCAGTTATTCATGAACTTTACGCTGCTAGTAGATCATAACTAGTGGATAATGAACCTTAATTTTATTACTCAGGATTTTAGCCAGCTTCAATGAGTCACTTAATCATGGGACAGCACCTCGCTCGCAGTATTCGTGGGCGTCCAGTCAGCCCGCCTTCTACAAAGTAAGTTCGTATTGAGTAGTCACGAAATCTTATTCTTGTGGAGCATGGATTATGTCTGATTTATTTGAAAACCCAATGGGTTTAATGGGCTTTGAGTTTGTTGAGTTTGCCTCGCCGATACCGAATGTTTTAGAGCCTTTATTTGAAAAAATGGGCTTTAGCCTAGTTGCCAAGCATCGTTCTAAAGATGTATTGCTGTATCGGCAAGGAGATATTAATTTCATTGTCAACCGCGAACCCAAAAGTCTGGCGGGGTATTTTGCCGCTGAACATGGGCCGAGTGCTTGCGGTTTAGCCTTTCGCGTTAAAGATGCTCATCAAGCCTATCGACGTGCTTTAGATTTAGGTGCTCAACCGATTGAAATCCCTACAGGGCCGATGGAGCTGCGCTTGCCAGCGATTAAGGGTATTGGGGGAGCGCCACTGTATCTGATTGATCGCTTTGAAGAGGGTAGGTCAATTTATGATATTGACTTTGAATGGATCGCAGGGGTAGAGCGTCATCCTCAAGGCTATGGTTTTAAGGTGGTCGATCATCTCACTCATAATGTCTATCGCGGGCGGATGGCTTTTTGGGGTGCTTATTATGAGCGATTGTTTAATTTCCGCGATATTCGTTATTTTGATATTAAAGGCGAATACACGGGCTTGACTTCGCGGGCGATGACGGCACCGGATGGTTTAATCCGTATTCCTTTAAATGAAGAGGCAGGGCGTGGTGGTTCAGGGCAGATTGAAGAATTCCTGATGCAGTTTAATGGCGAGGGGATTCAGCATATTGCGCTGCTTTCGGATGACTTATTGACAAGTGTTGATAGCTTGCGTCAAGCAGGTATCCCACTGATGACAGCACCGAATGCGAGCTACTATGAAATGCTCGAAGAGCGTTTACCGAATCATGGTGAGCCTGTTGATGCCTTAAAAATGCGGGGAATTTTACTTGATGGCAGCACCGCAGATGGGCAACCACGGTTATTATTGCAAATCTTCTCACAGACTTTATTAGGTCCTGTTTTCTTTGAGTTTATTCAGCGTAAACAAGATCAAGGTTTTGGTGAGGGGAATTTCAAAGCCTTGTTTGAGTCCTTAGAGCGTGACCAGATTCGGCGGGGAAGTTTGCAGGCTTAAAGTTTTCACCTAAACTTAACCCTTCGTAAGTTTTAAAACTTAAGTTTTAGAAGTCGGTATCTAGCAAGCTAGATGCCGATTTTTGTTTTTAATGGATCAGAAAAACATGCACACCACAGATTTTGTTCGTTCAACCCCCATCTTGGGTTGGGTAATTCTTTATGCTTCTTTAGCCATCGGTATTTTCGGTAATTTACTGGGTATTTTGACGCCACGGATTCAAACTTATTTTGCCTTAGATTATCCGCAGATGAGCTTTTTAATGAGCCTTATCACAATAGGTGCATTGTTTGGCGCTATTTTAGGTGGCGATATTGCAAAGCGTTTTAACCAGCGTAATTTGCTAATTTTATATACTAGTTTAATGCTGTTATTAGTATTCATTTTAGCTCAGACCCAATCTTACTTAGTCTTTACTTTAGCTTATATCGGTATGGGGGTATTAGATGCTGCGCTGTTTACGATTGCGCATAGTTTATTATCCCGAATGAGTCAAAATGAAGAGCATCGGACGCGAATGTTAAGTTTAGCCGATGTCGGGTTTAGCTTTGGATCATTATTAGCACCTGTTTGGGTGAGTTTAATTCTGAGTTGGAAAGCAGAATGGCAGCAGCCTTATATTTTGTTTATCGGCTTAATTTTTCTATTGTTGATCGCATTAAGTCCGCAATCGTTTTATCCAAGCTATTCCAGCTATTCCAGCCATTCCAATCAGCCTGAGGCCGCTAATAATTCTGAGTCAAGCACATCCCTTCAGCCACCGCCTTCTCATTCAAATCAGTTAAATGTCTATTTACAAATGTTCAGGCATCCTTTGTTGGTACTTGTATTATTAGCCTACCTTTTCTTAGGCTTTATCGAGTGGGGGCAGAGTTTTTGGCTCACTAGTTATGTGACTAAAGGCTTGAATTTGAGCGAAACCAGTGCGAATACCAGTATTTTCTTTTTAATGCTCGGCATGCTGCTTGGGCGAGTTTGGCATGCTTTTTTAGCGAGCCGTTGGACTGCTCAACAGAAGCTACAAGGTTTAACTTGGTTGTGTTTGCTGGGCGTCTTGCTACAAAATTTATTGGGTCTTACGGGTTGGGTCGAGGTAGCCATGTATTTATTTTGGCTGTGTAGTTTCTTGCTAGGCTTAGGGATGTCGGTGGCTTTTCCTATTTTATTAGGGCAAATGATTGAAATTTTTCCTGAGCAAGCCTCGCGTTTATCGGCCTTGGCGGTGATTTGTATTTCTTTAGGTTCGAGTGTGGCGGCTTTATTGGTAGGCTATTTAGCAGAGTGGTTAGGCATGCGTTTAGCCTTCACGGTTTTTATTGGCGCAACCTTGGCTTATGTGATTTTTGTCAGCGCTTTATTGAAGCAGCGCCTGCGCTACCAAGCCTACCAACCCTACCAACCCAAGGATTAAGAGGCTTAGCTTATATCAAATAAGCTAGAGCGTTCATTAGCATGGCTTGAGAAGCTAATGCATCCCAAGCCATTTGCTAGTCTTAGGCGAGATTTACTTTTTCACACCTTCAATTGACAGAATCAGCTCTACTTCTTTTGAAGCAGGGCCTAAATCCGTAGTAATGCCATAATCGGCTAAAGCGAATTTTGCAGAGCCTTCAAAACCACGCCGGAAACCACCCCAAGGATCTTTGCCCGCCCCGATTTCACGCACTTTAATGTCTAAAGGTTTAGTCACGCCTTTTAAAGTGAAATCACCGCTGAGTGTGCCTGTACCATCGCCATTAGGTTTATACGCGGTGCTGACAAATTTAGCTTCAGGGAATTTTTCAACTTCTAAAAAATCACCACTGCGTAGATGTTTGTCACGCTCAGCATGATTGCTATCAACGCTCGTTGTTTTAATGGTCACTTCCACTTTGGAAGTATCGGGCTTAGTTTCGTCATAGCTAAAGCTACCTCCGAAGTCATTAAAGCGACCATATAACCAGCTATAACCTAAGTGCTGAATCCGAAAATTAATGGAAGCATGCATACCTTGGTTGTCAATAGTGTAGTCATCGGCTTGCACCACTGCTGCGCTACTGAATAAACCTAAAGCCAATACCGAACTTGCTAATAAACGTTTCATGTAGATTATCCTTCGTATTTTGATGAACGGCCTAACATACGGGTTAGAGTGTTATCTTTCCAATAAACATGGTGAAAAAGAGCTGCTAGGGCATGAATAGCCACTAACAATATAAATAAACTGGCCGCGATTTCATGAACTCTACCGGCGATTTCACCGCGTTGTTCATCGCTCGCTAATAGGGCTGGAATTTCAAATAAGCCAAAAACTTCGATACCTTGTCCTTTTGCGCTAGAAATCAAATAGCCGCTGATGATGAGCACCAACAATAAAGCATATAAGGCGAAATGCCCGAGTTTCGCTAAGGTATGAGTGAATTCAGGTGTGCCTTGCGTCGTGGGCGTGGTGATCGGTTTAGGATTGCTAAAATTCCACACGAGGCGAAATAATAGCGCAAAGCCTAATGCAATCCCGATACTTTTATGCCAATAAGGTAAACTGTGATAGAGCGGATCATAATAAGTCAGATCGACCATATATTCGCCCATAAAATACATACCGATGAGCAAAATGGCCATGACCCAATGAAGGCTGATGGTGACCCAGCCATAAGAATTATTAGTATTGCGTGCTTGCATCAAACTTCCCTAACTGTTGTGGACTTAATGTCGAGCGCTACTGTAGGTAATTATTAGCCGCTAGGGAAGTGTAGTTAATTTTAAGCATTATTAACTAAAAGTTAAAAAACCTAGGGTTTTATTCGTATAAAACCTGATAAGTTTTTCTTTTTGATCGAAAATATAAGTTTTTTCGATACTAGAAAAAACTTAACCCTTTTTTAACAAAAAGCTTTGTTGTAGGATGTGCGTGTTAGGAGGAGAGGCTCCCGTTCTTCGGGCACATACCCCGTCAGCACTGCTCGACGGGGGACGTGCCTTGCGCCATAATTTTACCCAAGATCGCTAAATTTATCCTAATTTAATAATTTTTAAGGATATGTGTGTAGCCAATCCTTTGTTAGGAGTATGGGATGATACCGGTTCGAGCCAGCGACTATCTGATGCAGCGTCGCCGTGTTACTGAAATGCAGTGGTCACGTTTTATTTCAGGTAGTGCGAAGGTGCGTGAACGTGTTTTGCGCCCAGAAATTTATGCGTCTTGGCAGCGTTGTGCTCTGCAGCTTAGCCCTTATTCACAAACTCAAGCGCCCATTAGTGAGGCTGCTCTTGTTCAACAGCGTTGGCAGGACTCGCCTTTACGCGCTGCGGCGCAGCGTGAGCGTGAGCAGATCATGCAATTAGCTCGTGAAGGTTCATTGGTGTCCGCTTTAGCGGATGCTCAAGGCCATTTGCTGTGGAGTTTTGCTAGCCCACATATGCAAGCACGGGCTGAGGCGGTGAATTTCACGGCAGGGGGTGATTGGAGTGAGGAGGCTGCTGGTACGAATGCGATAGGCTTAAGTTTGAAACTAGGGCTTGCGACGACGGTATTTTCTGCGGAGCATTACCTACCGTTTATGCATGATTGGGTCGCCTATGCCTCGCCGATTATGCATCCACAGACTGGGCAAAGCATGGGAGTGTTAGCGATTTCGAGTACTTGGAATCACCATACACCTTTAGGGCAAGCGGCAGTTTGTGAGTTGGCACGCGCCATTGCCGAGCATTTGCCCATTTGGCAGCCACGAGCAGAATTAGAATTACATGCTTTAGGTACGCCGAAGGTCATTTTTCGGGGGCAGATGCAGCGTATTTCTCAGCGGCAATTAGAAATTTTATGCTTGCTAGCTTTGAATCCTCAAGGTTTGACCTTGGATTCTTTTCATGCGGCTTTATATGGGGATATGCCGATCACGATTTCCACATTAAAAGCCGAGCTATCCCATTTGCGGCGTTTATTGGAGGGGCAGATTGGCTCGCGTCCTTACCGTTTACTGATGCCGATTTGGGCTGATTTTATTGATGTTTGGGAACGCTTACGGTCTGGGCGTGTGACAGAGGCGGTTGAGTTGTACCGAGGGTCTTTTTTGCCGCAATCAACCTCACCTGAGTTAGAGGAATGGCGTTATTGTGTCGATGCGGTCATGACTCGTGCGGTAGATGCTTGTGGTGACTTCTCCGTTTTATTAGAGAAAATGCGCCTCGGATCACGCGGAAGTGTATTAGTACGTGATCGCTTAGCCGAGCTATTACCTGAAAAAGCTTTGCTTTAACTGGCTCTAAATACTTTTAAAGCGATTCGTTACATTAACCACTCGACGGGTAGCCAAGAAATTACTGTGATCACAAGATGCTGGAAGCTACTCATTTCCGGTTCGTCTTTGAGCGTGACCCCATTGGCATGATCAATCCATTCTAGCTTACCTTGGTCGGTGAGTTTAACTTCATACGCTTGTTGCTGCATATAAACACGGGTTCTCGCCACTGAGTTAGCGCCATAATGGGGTTCATCAAAGATGATCCCCATTTCAGTATTATGAATGGCTGAGCGAGGATCAAGATTGAATGAGCCGACAAAAATCGTTTTTTGATCTACAACGAAGGCTTTTGCATGCAAGCTTGCGCGTTTAGAACCGAATAACTCAAAATTCTGACTAGCGGGGGTTTCGCTATTAAGTGGTTTTAATTCATAAAGCTTGACTCCCATCGCTAATAATTGTTTGCGATAATTAGAATAGCCTGCATGCACCGCCGCTACATCATTGGCAGCGAATGAATTGGTTAAAATAATAATCTCAACCCCACGTTCCCTTAAGCTTTTAAAGGCATCTAGGCCGAATTGACCCGGAATAAAATAGGGAGAGGAAATAACCAGTTCTTTTTGAGCGGTCTTCATTAAATCAATGATTTCTCCCGCAATATTTCCGCGACTATCCGAAAAGCTGGCAATGACTTTTTCGGGGTGATCATAAATGACCTTCATATCAGCGTAATAAGTTTGGTCTTCTGCGGATTTCAGTAGGTTTTGAATAACAAATTGATTTTTTTCAACCTCTTGCCGATAAGCCTTCAAGTTTTCACTAGATTCAGACTGCCATTGCTTAAATACTTCATCATTAGCAGCGGTATTTAGTTGATTGATGTCGACCGCTAAACCGCTATACCAATATTTATCAAAACTCTCGGTTACATCTTTGCCAATTTTACCCGCTGCTAATAAGTCCACATCCGCGAAGGCGATTTCGGTTTTAAAGCTAAAGTATTCATTGCCGATATTACGCCCACCTACAATCGTCATGACTTGATCCATAGTCATAGATTTATTATGCATTCGTCGTGTTACACGCGGAAAACGGGCAGGGTATTCAGGAAGGCGGAACTCACGTAGATAGAAGGGGTTAAAAATCCTGACTTGGAGGGTGGGATTTTCTTGCATTAAACGTACAAAAATCCCATCACGCCCGACCATATCCATATCATCTAGTAGTAGACGTATCTTAACCTCGCGCTTTGCCGCTTCAACAAGAGCTTGTAAGACGGCTTGCCCTGAATCATCGTCATGGAATAAATAGTATTGAACATCAATGGTTTCGGTGGCGGCATTGATTAGTTGTAAACGATTTAATAAAGCAACATAGGGATTACTTAAGGAGTAAACTAGACTAGAGTGCGTATTGCCATGAGTTTTTAATAGCTCATCCGTTAATTGTTGCAAGGGGCTTGCTTGACTTAAATCACTGGGCTTAGAGCTGGGGATGGGTTGTGGGCTAACCACGAAGGCTTTATTCCCGATGAAACGCAAGAGCAATAAGCTAATAGCTAATACAATTAGAAAAGAAATAATCGGATGTACTTTTACAAATGAAAACACGATGGCTTTCCTCAGCAGGTAAAAAAAATGGGGTCATTAGCTTCCATGATTGTAGCAACACATTTTTATAAAAGCGCGGCTGTTTTGGTTTTCAAGTTTACACTCCTAAGCAGCTGAGTAAGCTAGCGCTTGAGTTTGTATTACCTTTAGTAGATTGTATTGGCTCAATAGGCAGGCTATATAGCGAGTTAAGACAGGGATTAGGCAGCACAAGGTTGCAAATTTCGTCTTAGAAGCGGGCAAGCTATTTAGCAGGATGGGATTGCTTGTCTATCGTTGCTAACTTGAGGAGGACACATGAACTTTATCCGCAATATTCTTGCCTTAATTGGCCTAATTGTGCTGGTAGGTGCTGCGTTTGTTTATTTTAAATATACTAGCCTCATTCATCAAATGAGCACGATGATGGCAGAGCAAACTGCCCTTGAGCAGCTCGATCTTAAAGCAAAAGATACTTATCTAAGGATGTGGCATAAGCTGAAGGAAACGGGTAATTCGGCGGATGCCACCGTGGTGAAATATCCATTAGCCGAAGGTGTTACACCTGCTGATGCTGAGCAAAGCATGAAAATGGTGGCGAATGAGCATAATATTAAGGCTGTTGGTGAGCTACCGTTGTCTGAGCAAGTTAAATTAGAGACGGGGCAAGATCAGCGCTTTCTGAAAATCTTTCAATTTTGCAATCCACAAACGGCGATGAAAATGGTGGATTACAGCGATGCTTATGCCGCTTATTTGCCCTGTCGAGTGGCGATGGTAGAGGATAAGCAGGGCAAATATAATCTGTATTCACTGGATATGGATATGATGATTTACGGCGGCAAAACCTTGCCCCCTGACTTGCTCGCAGAGGCGAAAAAAGTACAAGAAATCATTACAGATATTATGAAACGTGGCGCGGAAGGTGATTTCTAAAGCGGTGTTGTATCGCTTACTGTATTGGCAGAATGGTGGTTAACAGCCATTCTGCGGGTGTTTGAAGTTTGGGTGTGAACTGTGTTTAAACTTTCAGTCGTGCTAAACGATTGGCATTGA
>JBJOOT010000093.1:0-13058 GCA_046051185.1 Pseudomonadota bacterium
CTGCTCGAGTCAAAGAGGAGCATCAGCGCGATTTTGCAGGCTTTAATATTAGCTATGACAATTACTACACCACGCACTCTGAAGAAAATCGCTATTATTCTGAATATATTTATTTAGCGGCGCGTAATAGTGGACATATTGCTGAGCGCATTATTCGCCAAGCTTATGATGCACAAGAACAAATTTTCCTACCAGATCGCTTTATTAAAGGTGAATGCCCTAATTGTGGCTCACCCGATCAATACGGTGATAATTGCGAGGTGTGTGGAGCAACCTATTCACCCACTGATTTAAAAAATCCTATTTCAGCGATTTCAGGTACTCAGCCTATTGAAAAAGAAACGAATCATTATTTCTTTAAATTAGCTGATTTTGCTGATTTCTTGCGCGAGTTTTTACAAAGTGGGGCGGTACAAAAGGAAATCGCCAATAAACAGATGGAATGGTTTGAGTCTGAGCAAGGCTTAAGCGATTGGGATATTTCTCGGGATGCGCCGTATTGGGGCTTTAAAATCCCTGATACCGATGAAAAATATTTCTATGTGTGGTTGGATGCACCGATTGGTTATTTAGCGAGTTTTCAAAATTTAGCCAATCGTATTGGCTTAGATTTTAATGAGTATTGGCGGCTAAATTCAGAAGCGGAAGTACATCATTTTATCGGTAAAGATATTGCTTATTTTCACACTTTGTTCTGGCCTGCTTTATTAACAGCGGCCGGTTTTCGTACTCCGACAGCGGTGCATTGTCATGGGTTTTTAACCGTAGATGGTGCGAAAATGTCGAAGTCACGTGGTACTTTTATTCAAGCAGAAAGTTATTTGCGGCATTTGAATCCAGAATATCTGCGCTATTATTTTGCGAGTAAACTAACCAATGGCGTAGATGATATTGATTTAAGCTTAGATGATTTTATTCAGCGAGTGAATAGTGATCTAGTCGGTAAGCTTGTAAATATTGCTTCCCGTTGTGCTGGTTTTATTGCTAAGCGATTTGATTATTATTTGGCAGCTGAATTACCGAATCCTGCTTTATATCAAGAATTTGTAGCTGCAAACACGAGTATCGCGGAAGCGTTTGAAACTCGGCGTTATAGCCAAGCGATTCGAGAAATTATGGCTTTAGCCGATAAGGCGAATCAGTATGTTGATGAGCAAAAGCCGTGGGTATTAGCTAAAGACCCTGCGCGGGCTGCTGAAGTACAAGCAGTTTGTACACAAGGGCTGAATTTATTTCGTGTTATTATGACTTATCTCAAGCCCGTTGTTCCACAATTGGCAGCTGATTCAGAGGCTTTTTTGAATGCGGGTGAGTTAACTTGGGCGAGTATATACACTCCATTGTTAGCCCAGCAGATTAATCCATTTAAAGCTTTATTAACTCGTATTGAACGGGAGGCCGTATTAGCAATGGTGGAAGATAATAAGTTAGCTTTAGATCAGGCGAGTGCTCAAGTCAGTACCGAACAGGCAGCATCTAGCGAACCGGCCGCTACTCAGCCTAGTCAACTCAGTGCTGATCCGCTGAGTGTCGAAATTCAATACGATGATTTTGCCAAACTGGATTTACGCGTTGCGAAAATTGTTCAAGCGGTGGCGGTCGAGGGGGCGGATAAATTAGTCCAATTAACTTTAGATTTAGGCGGCGAGACTCGCCAAGTGTTTGCAGGGATTAAATCAGCCTATCAGCCTGCTGATTTAGAAGGGCGTTTGACCGTGATGGTGGCAAATCTGGCACCGCGTAAAATGCGCTTTGGTATTTCAGAAGGGATGGTGTTAGCGGCAGGACCCGGGGGGAAAGATTTGTTTATCCTTACGCCCGATAGCGGTGCCGAACCGGGTATGCGTGTAAAATAATCGAAATATTTGCATTGAAAACTATTTGACCTCTCCTGAAGCCGAGCGCTACGGAGTATCCACTACAGAAGTTGAGATTTATCATGCTAGGAAGCTTGTTTAAACCGAAATGGCAACATAAAGATGCCAAAATCCGCTTACAAGCGTTGACAACTTTAGCCCCTGACAGCAGTGAGTTAATGAACTTAGCAGAAAATGATCCAGATGATAGCGTGCGCCGTGCGGCGATTCTGCGTCTGAATCATTTACCGTTGTTGATTAAATTGGGCAAAACCGATCAAGCGATTAGCCGTGAAGCTCAAGAGCGGGTGCAAGTTCTGCTAGAGACTGATCTTAGCCACGATGCAGCATTAGTTGAGGTATTTGCGTGGTTTAAACCGCAAGCCAATTTGCTCAATGCCTTAGCCCAGAATCCCAAGCGGGATGTGAGTTTACGTAAATTAGCCCTTGCTGAAATTCATGATCAGGCGGTGTTATTGAAAATCGCTGAACAAGAGACTTCTAAAGATATTCAATTTCAAGCAGCTAGCCAAATCCATGATTTGCAGATTTTACAGCAACTTGAGCGCTCACAAGGTAAAAACAATAAGCGTTTACGCCAGTTATTGCGAGAGCGTCTCGATCAAGCCGGACAGCAGCAGCAACGTCAGTCTAACTTAGAAAAACTCTGTGCAGATTTAGAGGCTTTAGGTAAACAGGGGCAATGGGGGCAAGATAAAACTCGGCAGCGGGTTTTAGCACAAACTTGGAAGCAGCAAGCCGATTTAGGGGCGATTCCGTTGGCTTTGCAACAGCGTTTTCAGGCAGCAGAACAGGATTTTGCCGCCCGTTTACAAGTCTATGAAGCAGAGCAGGCTGCCCAAGCACCACTCCAAGCTCATTTTGAGCAGTGTTTACAAGAGGCGCAGCGACTCCAAAATACTATCCAGCAACATCCTGAGCAATTGACACTAGATGCTATCGATCAGGCTTTATTACAGCTGCAAGAGCGTTGGGTGAGTGCTCCGCGCTTACCGGATAGTTTACAGCTGCCTTTGGATCAAGCTTGGGTGAAGCAGTTTGTTGCTTTGACGGATGCGCGGGATGCGGTAGCTAGCGATTTAAGTGCTTTAGAAGCTTTGCAAACTTGTTGCCAGCAAGCCGAAGCTTTACGAGCTAGTGAGCGCTTGTTGCAAGCTAAACGCTTGACAGATTTGCAAAGCCAATGGACTAAATTAAAACGCCCTTTGCATTTACGGGAGGTGGTGGCGAATTTAGAGCATCGTTTTCATCAAGCACTCCAAAGTTTAACGGCACGCCTAGAAAAACAAGCGGCGCAACGTGAGCAATTATTACAGCAGTTACAAGCTGATTTGCAGCAAATGGAAGCTGATTTAGAGGCTGAAAAATACGGTGAAGCCATTGATCTTCATCATCAATTGAATCATGCCCTCAGTGAGGATCTAGATTTGCCTGCGGGTGAATTAGCGAAAATAAAACGGCGTTTACAAGCGGCGACTCCACTGGTTTTAGAATTAAAAGATTGGCGACGCTGGGGTACTGACCAAGCTCGTGAGCATTTAATTGAAACGGCTGAGCGTTTAGAGCGTAATGAGCTGATGGATCCACAAGCACGTGCCAAAGAGATTAAAGCCTTACGTGAAGAGTGGCGTAAATTAGGGCAGATGGATCCGGGGCGGCAACGCAAGCAATGGAAAACCTTCGATAGCAAAGTTACCGCTGCGTATGAAGTAAGTAAGCAGTATTTTGCTGAACAAGCTACACAGCGGGAAGCACATTTACATGAACGGGAGGCGATCTGTGCTGCTTTAGAGGCCTTACATGCTGACACGGTTTGGGAGCATGCGGATTGGCCTATGGTGCAAGCTGCGATCAATCAACAGCGTAAAGCTTGGAAAGCCTGCGGTACCGTTGGACATAAAGAATGGAAGCAGGTCAACCAGCGCTTTAATACAGCAATGGATGCTTTAGAAACGGAGCTAGTCGCTGAGCGTAGTCGTAATTGGGCTGCCCGCGAAGCTTTAGTGGAACAGGCCAAGGCTTTATTGGAGCAAGAGGATTTAGCCGCTGCCACTGAACAAGCCAAAGTATTGCAAGCTCAATGGAAGATTACTCTTGCGGCGCGGCCTAAAGAGGAACAGGCTTTATGGAAGCAATTTCGAGCGCCGATTGATGAGCTATTTACACGCTTAAAGGCTAGCCGTCAGACGCAACGCTCAGAAACCGAACAGCGCATTGAGCAAAAAGAAGCTTTATGTGCTCAAGTCGAGGCTATGCAGGCACTCAATGGCGAAGCATTTACTCAAGCAACTAAGCAAGTTGAGGGTTTGCGCCAAAAGTTTAATGCCTTGCGGGATTTACCTAAACCGGTTTGGCAAAGCTTGGAAGAGCGTTTCCAGCGAGCGGAAAAGGCACTCCAAGCTAAACGTCTGCAATTGCGGTGGCAAGCTAAATTAGCCGAGCTTGATCAGCTTGCAGCAGCATCGACTATTAATAAACAAGCACTTGATGGTGTGGCTCTTGCAACCCTGATTCAGCATCAAACAGAAGGTGAGAGCCTCTGCTTACAGTTAGAAATCTTAATGGATATTGCGACTCCAGAAGCTTTCCGGCAAGCGCGTCTGCAATATCAAGTAGCGCATATGTCTGAGTCGATGCGGGGTTTAAAAGAATCTGGAGATCTGCGCACTCAAGCTCTGCAATTATTGAAGGCTTGGTATCAATTAGCTGCAATGCCCACAGAAGCTTTAGCACTGCAGCAAGCAAGAATTGAAGCAGTACGTCAGGCTATGGCAGGCTAAAGGATGGAGGCTGTATTGAGTGTAAATACAGCCTCTCGTTTGGTTTTACTTAAGCCATTGCGAAATAGGCACGTAATTCGGCCTCGCTAATCACTTCTTGATTTTGATTTTTAATCACCCCCGCTAATTGTTGGTTTAAGCGTTCAGCGGTTTTTACAAAATCATGGATAGCTTCCCGATTATTAATCGGGCTAGGTAAATTCAAAATCAAAGATAAACCCGGTGTTGTGGTTTCAGCGATTTCATCGGGTACTAAAGTCCAAGGCTTAATACCATTGGCAACATAAAATAAGCTTTGCTCGCCCGTTTCAGTCAGTATCATGCGGTGATAGACATTCATTTCACCAAACTGTAAACCTGCATTGTCTAAAGCGGATAAAACCTCAGTACCTACGAAATCAGCTTGCTCGGCAGCAATAAACATAATTAATTGTGAAGGCGCTTCAAGCACCTGCTCTGGCTCAGTGGTCGTCGCTGCAGTTGCCGAGGTAGAAGGGCGCTGCTCCCAATCATCAATTATTGTGCGCGCATTGACATTCGGTGATTTGCCATCGCGGGCAGGGAGATCCACAGCCACGGAAGAAATCTCACTGCCATCTTCAGCCGTAATAGAGTTCATTGAAGACCGCTGGTGACTTTGTTGAGGCAAGTCTTGGCGTGTCCGACGGCTAGCCCAGTAAATAAAAATTAAGGCCAGCAGCCCAATAATCATAATAATCAGGCTTACTATTTCCACTGTATTATCCTTCTAATTAACCTTCGATCCTTGAAGGGTTTGAGGTTTGTTTTACTCACTTGCTAGTTGCAAAGCTTGCGCCATATCGACTGAAACTAACCGAGATACACCTGCTTCTCGCATGGTAACACCGATCAGATTTTCGGCAAGTTCCATTGTCGTTTTATTATGCGTAATGAAAATGAATTGTACCTGCTCAGACATCTGCTTGACCAGTTCGCAAAAACGTCCGACATTAGCTTCATCTAAAGGGGCATCGACTTCATCCAAAATACAAAACGGGGCGGGGTTTAAAGCAAAAATAGCAAAGACTAAAGCCACTGCCGTTAAGGCTTTTTCACCCCCTGACATCAAATGAATGCTAGATAAGCGTTTACCGGGGGGGCGTGCCATAATATTAATCCCTGTATTGAGTAAATCTTGCTCGGTCATGGCTAAATAACATTCACCACCGCCGAATAAGCGTGGGAACATTTCCTGCAAACGCTGATTGACTAAATCAAAAGTTTCCTTAAAACGTGCTCGTGTTTCTCGGTCAATTTTGTGCATGGCGGTGGTTAAGGTTTCAAGTGCTAACACTAAGTCAGTATTTTGTTGATCTAAATAGGTTTTACGTTCATTTTGTTCTCGATATTCTTCAATGGCTGCTAAATTAATTGCCCCTAGACGTTCGATACTGATACTAAGCTGCGCTAAGTCTTGGCGAATCTGTTCATGATTAGACTGCAATCTGAGTGCTTGGGTTAAGGCTTCCAGCTCAAAACCTGTGGAGGCGAATTGTTCGTCCAGATGTTGGCTTTGGATTTGATTCGTTTGCCAAGCTAATTTAAGTTGTTCTAATTGCTCGCGGATAGGCTCTAAATGCTTCTCTAATTGTAGGCGCTCTTGCTCTTGAGCGCGGATTTGTTGCTCAAGTTCTTGGGTCTGTTGACGAGCCAGTTGCAGGGCTTGTTCGTAGTGTAGGCGCTCGGTTTTAGCAGTGGCTAAGCTTATGTGTAAAGTGCTGAGCGGTGCAGTTTGTTGGGCAAGTTCAGCTAAAATTTGTTCTTGTTGGGTCTGTAATAAGTGCAGGCGGATTTGTCCACGTTCTAGCTGCTGTTGAGTATGCTGTAATTCAGTCTGAACTGTGTGGATAGCTAAATTGAGCTTTTGTTGCTGCGCGTTAAGGCTACGTGCTTGGCTACGCAGATTTTGTAAGATGAGTTGTTGTTGATCTTTTTTAAGTCGAAGTTTTTCTTGTTCAGCTTGTAGGTTGCAACTGATAAGTTCAGCATCCGCTCTGCGTTCAAGTGCTAAGGCTAAGTCTAAGGCATATTGGGCTTGTTGCTCAGTTAGCTCGTGTAAATCCGCTGTTCGTTGTGCCGTCAATTGTTGTTGTTGAGTCTGTTGTTGCTGGATTTGCTGTAATTGATGTTTGTAAGCCAGTTCCTGATGGTGTAACTGACGTGACTCGTATTGCGCTTGCTGTTGTGCTTGTTCTAAGGCTCGGCTTTGTAGATACAAGGCTTGTTGCTTTGCTTCAGTGTCCGCTAAAGCCATGATTAGGCCTTGGATTTGAGTTTGGAGGTGGCGAATGGTTTGTTGACGCTCTAGAACACGGCCAGTAGCTTGATGGCTGGGGGTTTGCAGCCAATATTTACCAATGCAGCTACCCTTGGGTGTAACATAAAACTCATGGGGAGCTAATTGCTCGCGTTGACTAAGTGCGGTGGCTACATCAGGGCTACAAAGTGCTCCTAATACTAAATAAGCGGCTTGCGGTGGAGCGATGATTTTATGAGCTAAGCAAGCTGGGTCTTGTAGGTAGCACTGAATATGGGGATCGACGGCCGTTTCAAGCAAGGCTAAACCCATTTTAGGGAGATTTTCTAAATCAAGATCAGCTAATTGCTTAATACTCAGTGCTTTTAAACGCTGCGCTAAAACCAGTTCGACGGCTTGTTCCCAACCGCTGACGACTTGTAATTCGGTGGCTAATTGGGGATGTTGATCTAAAGCTTGGCTTTGCAACCACGCTTGATAAGCAGGATGATCTTGCTGCAAAGCAGCTTGTTGTAAGGTATTCGCTGCCGCGAGCTGACCCTGTAAATTCGATAATTGCCGACGTTGCTGCTCGAGGTCTTGGGTGATTTGCTGCTGCTGTTGATACAGGGTCGGTAGCTCAAGCTTGAATTGTTCGAGTTGCTCTTGAACTTGGGCTTGCTTGGCTACCGTGCTAGCTAATTCAAGCGTTAAGTTTTGGCATTGCGCTGTAAAATCTGCTTGTTCTAAAGCGGCTACTTCCTGTTGTAACCGAGCTAAGCGTTGTTGGTTGATCTGAATTTGTCGCTCTAATTGTTCAATGCGTGCTGTTTCGCTGTGCATTTGGCGTAATGGTGAGGCCAAAGCTTGTTGCAATTGCTGCCATTGTTCTTGAAGCGCTAAGGCAAAGTGTTCAGTATCAAGTACTAAGGCCTCAGTTTGTGCGAGTTGCTCCTCGATGACGGCTGCTTCGGGGCGCAATTGCTCTAGTTGAGTGGTTTTGGCTTGTTGCTGAGCTTGATCTTCAAATTGTTGGGCTAAGCTTTCGGTACGGCTTTGCTCTAAGCGTGAAAGTTGTTCTTGTTGACGCTGTTGTATTGCTTGCTGATGTTGGAGGCTTTGTTCTAAGCGTCCAAGCTTTGCGCCCGCTTCATAGTAATGCGCCTGAGCTAGGCTTAAAGCTTCGGTGGCTTGGGCAAATTGCTGGCGTAAAGTTTCAATCTGAGTGCTGGTTTGCTGGATCTGTGTAACGCGGGCTTGTTGTTCCTGAGCGCACTGCTTGAGTTCTGCCATTAATTGGCTGGCAGTTTTTGTTAGTTCTTGTAATTGTGCGGCGAGATACAAGGCGGCTAAATACTGTTGTTCCTTACAGAGCGCTTGATAGCGTTCAGCGGTTTTAGCTTGTTTATCCAGTTTTTGCAGTTGTTTGCCTAGCTCTTCGCGTACATCGCTCAGCCGTTGTAGGTTTTCCCGCGTTTGTAGAATTTGGGTTTCAGTTTCACGGCGACGTTCTTTATAGCGTGAAATACCCGCCGCTTCTTCTAAACTGGCGCGAAGTTCTTCCGGTTTGGCTTCAATCAAACGGGCAATTTTACCTTGCTCAATAATCGCATAGCTGCGTGAGCCTAAGCCTGTGCCAAGAAATAAATCAGTAATATCGCGGCGGCGACAGCGGCTACCATTTAGAAAGAATTTAGAACTACCCTCACGACTGACTTGGCGTTTGATAGCAATTTCTGCATAACTGGCATACGGCCCGGTTATTTGAGCATGGGTATTGTCAAACACTAATTCAACAGAAGCTAAGCCAACCGGTTTGCGGGCAGATGAACCATTAAAAATGACATCCTCCATGGCTTGGCCGCGCAAATTTTTAGCGGAACTCTCGCCCATCACCCAACGCACAGCATCAATGGTATTGGATTTACCACAGCCATTAGGACCTAAAATACCTACGAGATTACTCGGTAGATTGAGCGTGACGGGATCAACAAAGCTTTTGAATCCGGCTATACGAATTTTACTGAGACGCACGGTTAGGGTATTAGTTGGCTTAGGCGTGATGCAAACGCGCAAGGATGATCTAAAACCTTAGATTTTGCAAATGTAGTCAATAAAAAAGCGGGCCAAACGGCCCGCAGAAGACTTTAAGGAAGCTGGTCGCTACAAGGCAACTCTTGTTGTTATGCGGCTGGATCTCAGACCTTCCGTTTAATCTTGAATCCATGTGAGCAGTATAGGTGTTACTAAATTAACAACGCTTGAATCTATTAAATTTTTTTATTTGTGTGGTTTAGTTATGTCCTAAAGCTTTAAGTGCTTGGTTTAACACAAAGATTAAGGCCGATTCTTGTATTAGCTGCAGCGCACAACAGTAAGGCTTGATCTAGGTCAAGCATTCCTTTAACCTGCAGCTAAGAAAAAGTTCGAGCATTTCAACCGTTTTGGAGGCAAGGATGATGTCTTCTAGTCGTGTCAACACCACTAAAAAGGCTACGGTCGCCTGTAATAACTGCAGTTTAAGTGACTTATGCTTGCCGCGTGGTTTAACCAAAGAAGAATTAGCTAGGCTAGAAACTGCGATTAGTAAAGCCACGAAAATCAATAAAAAAGATTATCTCTATCGGCGCGATGATCCGCATCAAGCGATCTATGCTGTTAAGTCTGGCTCGATTAAAACCTCATTATCAACCCTTGAGGGCGAGGAACAAATCCTAGGTTTTTACCTACCGGGTGATTTGGTTGGGTTTGATGCCTTTGCTAATAGTAAACACAGTTGTGATGCACAAGCCCTAGAGGATACTTTTGTCTGCGAACTCAATATGGATGCTTTTCACGAGCTATGTGGCAGTATTGCTAGTATGCGCAGTGGTATGATGCGTCAAGTAGGGATGGAGATTGGGCGTGAGCATCAATTACTCTTAACTTTAGGGCAAATGCGCACAGAAGAGCGTTTAGCCACTTTCTTAACCGGTATTGCTGAGCGTAATCAATCACGCGGGTTTTCGGCGCGAGAGTTTTATTTACCAATGCCTCGGCATGATTTAGCCAATTATTTAGGTATGGCCGTCGAAACGCTCAGTCGTATGTTCTCACGCCTACAAGACGATGGCATTATCAGTGTCAACCATCGTCTTATTGAGATTCTAGCCCCTGAGCGATTAAAAGGTTTAGGGCATCATCAGTGTCGGTGAGCGCTTAAATAAGCTTAGAAAAGCGTTGGGTTGGCGAACTATGTTTTAGGCTAGTATCAAAGACCATACAAATATTACGCACTAAAAAACGCCCGCGTGACGTTACTTTGATTTGATTGGCGTTGATTTCAAGTAGTTGATCAGCTTGCATGGGGGCTAATTGTGCTAATTCAGCTTGGAAATAATCCTCAGCCTCAATCGCAAATTTCTGACTGAGTGTGGCTAAGTCGAGGCTGAATTGGCAGGTCAATTGCTGAATCACATAGCGGCGAATTTGATCATCTTCGTTTAGACTCAGACCACGGATCACGGCTAATTGACCAGCATCCAGTGCCGCATAATAAGCCTCAGTGGTTTTTTCATTTTGGCTATAACAATCAGCTACATGACTAATGGCACTCACTCCCATGGCAACTAAATCGCAGTCAGCATGGGTGGTATATCCTTGAAAATTCCGCTGTAAACTGCCTTGTTGCTGAGCTAGGGCTAATTCATCCTGCGGTTTAGCAAAATGATCCATACCAATATACACATAACCTGCAGCAGTAAGCTGCTCCACGGCATGTTGTAAAATACTTAACTTTTCCTCACTACTGGGGAGTTCTGCACTATTAATCCGCCGCTGAGGCATAAATAAACTCGGTAAATGCGCATAATTAAACAGTGAAATCCGATCAGGAGACCATTCAATCACTGTAGCTAAGGTTTGGCTAAAGTTGGCTAACGTTTGCCGTGGTAGGCCATAAATTAAGTCAATGCTAATGGATTTAGCTGCTTGTTGACGACAACTTTGAATAATTGCTAGGGTTTGCTCGGTGGATTGAAGGCGATTCACCGCTTTTTGTACGCGCTCATCAATATCTTGCACGCCTAAACTAAAACGATTAAAGCCTTGTTCACTCAATAATTGAATCGTATCCGTGGTGACCGAGCGTGGGTCGATCTCTATCGAATAATCGCCTGTCCCATCCTCGAGTAGATTAAAATGCTGGCGAGTTTTTGCCATTAAAGCCACGATTTGTGCATGATCTAAAAAGGTTGGTGTGCCGCCGCCCCAATGTAATTGTTGCACTTGGCGGTCAGCGTCATAGAGGGCAGCTTGTAGTTCGATTTCACGGAATAAATAATTTAAGTACAAGCTGGCTTGCTCACGGTTTTTGGTCACAATTTTATTGCAGGCACAATAAAAGCAAACCGTTGCACAGAAAGGAATATGAAAATATAAAGAGAGCGGTAAAGGAATCAGATCTTCATTACTTTGCAGTGCTTGGCTGATATAGTCTGCTGCGGCAAAGTTTTTAAACGAAACTGCCGTGGGATAGGAGGTATAACGCGGCCCTGCAAGGTCATAACGGCGTATCAGGTCTGGGTCAAAACTTATACTTTTCATACTGAGCCTCGACGAATACGTTCATCGGTTAATCTAAAAAGCCTGCTGCTGAGTTAAGCTCAAAGCTTAAGCTAGCATGGCGGTTTTAGTTCAAAGCTAGCATGATTAAAATCAATAGAGCGCTCTAGATTAGGCCTAGGCGCTGAAAACTTTAGACTCTTTGATCTTTATCAGATCTTTATCAGCTTTTGAGCAGCTGCTAACCCTGCTAACAAAGCCCGTTTAGAGTTCATCCTCCTCTTCATCCTCTAAGGCCGAGCGGCTAAAAAAGAAAGGGTCGAACATTTCAATAAAGCGTTTAGCTTGTGGGGTAAAAAACTTGCCCTTTCGCACAATTAAGCCATAGTTGCGTGAGGGGAAGTATTGATCCAGTGGAATAGCTACGATTTTATCAGTCGGTGTTAGGCAGACATCCGTGACTATCGAAATACCTACGCCTAACTCAACGTATTTTTTAACAATTTCCCAGCCACCGGCTTCCATACTGACCGTATAGGCGACTTCATGTTGACGAAATACAGTATCAATCATCCGCCAAGTACTTTGATTTTTAGGCGGTAGAATTAAGCCATAGGGGCTAATATCCTCTAAGCTTATATTGATTTGTTGGGTAAGTGGATGGCCTTCTGGTACGATTAAAATGGAGCGAAAGTTTTCAAAAGGTTGATAAATAATACTATCAGGGATTTGTAATAAAGGGCCAATCGCTAGATCAACCTGATCCTCTAGCAGCAGCTTCATGCCACTTTGGCCTTCTACATTGTGTAAATTAATGCGAATCCCGGGGTAGGCCTCTTTAAATTGTTGAATATATTTAGGCAATACATATAAAGAAGTGGATTGACCGGTGGCAATATTCAGTTCACCCATTTCCATTTTGCCAAGACTGGCCGCAAAGGATTCACGTAGGCCATCAATCCCTGCCGCTAAGGGTTGCACAAGCTGATATAAGACTTTGCCTTCAGGAGTGAGTTTGACGCTCGGGCCGCGTCGCTCAAGTAGTTTTTGCCCCATTTCACGCTCAAGGGCTTGGACTTGCAGGGAGACGGTCGGTTGGCTGATATGTAGTTGTTCGGCGGCATGGGTAATGTTTTCTTTTTGAGCTACAACACAAAAGGTACGCAACAGCTTGTAACGAGTCTGTTTGTAGTAGTGCATGATTTTCCTGGGTGCTTGAATGAGTACGGTAGTTTTCTACTATTGTGCAGATCAATAGTAAAAATTGAAACAATTGATTTTAATAAATTAGACAGGATTTGTTAATATTGCCGCCATCAAACATTCATGTAATGTTATCTCATGCTAACTGTGGTGCTTGCGGCGTTCCTAGTGGATGCCGCTCTTTTTTACCCCGCCTGTCACTGTAGATGCACTCCCTTCCATTTTTAGATAAGCTAGCAGTCCCCTTTTTAGCCAAATTTTAACATTTCGGGAGATCCAAAATGGCTGATTATATTTTGTGGTTTGATCAACTAGGTATGCATGACGTTAATATTGTCGGGGGCAAGAATGCGTCATTAGGAGAAATGATCAGCAATCTTGCCAATGTCGGTGTTAGTG
>JBJOOT010000094.1:0-13057 GCA_046051185.1 Pseudomonadota bacterium
AAGAATAAAGCCGTTGCAAAATAAACAACTTTATATTCTTGGCGTACTAATTGCGGTAAATCCCGTAAAAATAAATTAACGACTCGATGCCAGAAATGCATTCGGCTTGAATACAATTGATTATGCCCACGTATTACTAATTGATTGAGGCGCTCAATTAATAAAGGGCTATACATCCGTGATTGGGCTAATGCTAAATGATGACAAAGATGTCGATAATCGGCTGGGAAATCAAGCTGCGGCTCTTCAGCATGGCGTTTCCGACGTTCTTTAGTGGGCAATTGTTGGAAATTAAGCCAAGCCTCTAGTTGATTCCATAAAGGTTCATTGGTTTGCACGAAGCTAGATTGTTTCATGCGTGTTTTCCGATTAGCCAACTGGCGATACTGCGTAAATGAGCGGCAGGATCGGGTTTATTGCTGACTAATTCTGTAGTGAGTACAGCTAGCTCTTGTTGGCGTTCAGTGGTTAAGGTATTTTGCCGTTGTGCAAACAGGATTAAGGCTTGTTGCTCAGTTAAGGAAAGTGATACGTTTGCAGGCTCTGGGTTGGCTGAAAATTCCTGCTGATTCAAAGTAACTAGACTTTTATGCAGTACGACGGTATTAGCCGCTAAATCGCCGAGGCGTTGAAAGCGTTTGGTGAGTAAGCAGCTGGCTAAACCAAAGCCATAAAAAAAAGGTAGGAAGTCGACCACCCGTAATAGATTCCGAACCACTGAGGCGGCTGGTGAAATCGGGCTAGCATCTAATTGTGCTACATAAATATTAAGTAAGCGTTTGCCGGGGGTTTGGCCTTGAGAGCGTAACTCAAACCAAACGGGGTAAAACCACTCTAATAAAAAAATTAGAATCATCGCAAGACCGATACCGAGACTACCCATGAAGGCTAAGAGGATAATGATTAATAAACTGACTCCCGCACGAATTGACACATCCACTAGCCAAGCCAAAGTACGGACAATAGGGCCTGCGGGCGACAGCTCTAAAGCGATGCCTTCCGGTGTGTTGACTGTGTAAGTAGTGTCCAATCGCATGATGAGTTCTTGTCAGTACCAGAGTGCTAGTTTTGAGCAAATGCCTTATGCTTGTAAATTCTTTAGCCAAAGCATGAAGTCAGGCTGCTGGCTTGTCAATCACAACACGATAAACTTCATAACAAGTAGAGATGTATAGCGATGTTCACCTATGAAAAAACTGCTACTGCCATTCCTATTCGTCTAGTCACTGAAACTAGTTTAGCTGATATTAAAGCGAGTATTCATGAATCTGGACGGAATTGGCTCACAGTGCAAGGTTATACCGGCAAACCGAATACTATTTGTTTAGTTCCCGATTCTGCGGGGCGTTTAGTGCATGTTTTTTATGGTGTGAATGAGAGTGAAGGCGTGCTATGGGCTTTGGCAGGTTTACCCACTCAATTACCAACCGGTGAATATTACCTAGAGGGGGATTGGAATGATGATGATCTGCTAAAAATGCTAGTGGGTTGGGGCTTGGGTTCCTATCATTTTGATCAATTCCGTAATGCGGAAGCACCCTCTAAGCCCGTGATTTATGTTAACCAACAGGCAGCACGAATTAATGCTTTGGTTGAAGCGACTAGTTTAGTTCGGAATCTGATTAATATGCCTGCCAATCACTTAATGCCACAGGATTTAGAACAGGTCACTCGCCGTCTTGCTGAAATGCATGGGGCTGAGGTGGATGTGATCACAGGGCATGCTTTATTAAAAGAAAATTTCCCGACGATTCATGCAGTGGGGCGAGCTAGTGTACATGCGCCTCGGTTAATTGAATTAAACTGGGGAAATCCAGAAGATCCTTTAGTGAGTTTAGTGGGTAAAGGCGTTTGTTTTGATACCGGTGGTTTAGATATTAAACCCTCCTCTAATATGCGCTTAATGAAAAAGGATATGGGTGGGGCAGCACATGTTTTGGGTTTAGCTAAATTAATTATGCAGCTTGAGTTACCTATTTGTTTACAAGTCTTAATTCCAGCGGTGGATAATGCAATTAGTGGTGATGCTTTTCGCCCTGGCGATGTGATTCATACTCGCTTAGGTAAAACAGTAGAAATTGATAATACGGATGCAGAAGGGCGCTTAATTCTGTGTGATGCTCTCGCTTATGCGGCTGAAAATAATCCTGATGTAATGATTGATTTTGCGACATTAACGGGTGCTGCGCGTATTGCAATGGGTACGGAAATTCCCGCTTTCTTTACGAATGACCGCACTTTAATGCAAAAATTACAAGCAGCTTCGACGGTCAGCAATGAGCTGATTTGGAATCTGCCCTTACATAAACCTTATTTAGAAAAATTGCACAGTAATATCGCCGATTTAAGCAATAGTGGGGATAGTTATGGTGGAGCCATTACGGCTGCTTTATTTTTAAATGAATTTGTACCGAGTCGGATTCCGTGGGCACATTTTGATATCATGGCTTGGAATTTACGTGCTCGCCCAGGCCGTCCGATTGGCGGTGAGGCGATGGGCTTATTGGCCGTGTTTAAGTATTTAGAAATGAATTTTGTGGAATAGGGTTCGGACTGAACGGCTAACTTCTCATTCTATTAAAAATACGATTATTGTGGATCGGAGTGAATGCTGAAATAGGGCGAGTAAGTGGGGCAATGATCAGTGCCATGTTTCAGGCTGTTATTGGGACAATCTGTTAATAACCCTAGGATGAAAATAAGAATGGATGAGGTATTTCTGAGAAGCTGATTAAATGAAGGGACAAAGGGGCATATTGGTATTCAGGGCAGCTGCTTGAATAAGCCTCTTGCCCCGAACTCAAATGAAAAGCGAGCGTAGATTAACGAAGGCTCGCAAACGTATCACAGCGATTCATATCGCCGTATTGCAGGCCGGTTTTAAACCATTTAACTCGCTGTTCAGAGGTACCGTGGGTGAATGCATCAGGGTTGATGCGCCGCCCTGACATCCGCTGTAAACGGTCATCGCCAATGGAGGCAGCTGCTTGTAAGCCTTCTTCTATATCGCCCGCTTCGAGGGTATTAAAGTTTTTCTGGGCATGATTCGCCCAAACTCCTGCATAACAATCTGCTTGTAGTTCCAATAAAACTGAAAGTGCATTTGAGTCAGCTTCGCTAACTTGAGATTGCAAGCGGCTGACTTGACTGGAGGTACCGAGCTGATTTTGTACATGGTGGGCGATTTCATGACCAATCACATACGCACGGGCAAAGTCCCCTGGAGCGCCTAAGCGACGTAATTCATGGAAAAAACTCAAATCAATATATACTTTTTGGTCGGCAGGGCAGTAAAAAGGTCCACTTGCTGCAGAGGCATAGCCACAGGCGGAGTCAATCTGCTCGCTGAACAAGACTAAACGCGGCTCTTGATAGGTTTTACCTGCAGCTTGGAACATGGGCCCCCAAACATCTTCGGTTTGAGCCACTACTGCAGAGATAAAATCCGCATCTTCTTGTTGTTCGGGGGAGGGTTCTTGAACCGTCATGGTCGTACCGGCTAAGTTGCTGCCCGCCATACCTAACAGCTGCATGGTGTCAGCCCCCATCAGCCAAGCAACTAATAACATGAGAATTAAACCTACACCGCCAATTTTAGCGGGAGCGCCCATACCTGTGCGTCTATCTTCAATATTGCTACTGCGTCTGCCAGATTTCCAACGCATGACTTACTCTCCTAATGAGGATTTTGAGGAACTTTTGTTAAAGAATTCTTTCACAGAAAGAACTTAAACACTACTAGTGTCAACGTTTGGTGTGGTAAACCGTTATCAAGGATGAACCAAGCAATATGTTAGTACAAGGAATTCAACCACAAGGGCTCGTTTCTGGCGACAAGACCGCAAGTTTAAGCGACCCCTTGGGGCGTAAGGAGGCAAAGGAGCAGAGCCTGAGCTCATCTATTTCAATCAATCACTTTTTAGCAAGTGTAGAAAAGCGGGCTTTTATTACGGCTCGACTTGCCACCCAGCATGAAGAAGATGCACTCGATATTGTGCAAGATGCAATGTTAGGTCTTGTTCAAAATTATAGCCAGCATCCTGCAGCAGAATGGGGAGCGCTTTTTCATAGTGTACTGCATAGTAAAATTAATGACTGGCATCGACGGCGGCAAGTTCGGCAGCGTTGGCGGGTATTTTTTCATGATACAACGGAGGCAGAGGAGCTACCTGAACCTGATGAGCTGGTTGCTCAAACACAATTTTTAGAGCCTGATCGACAACTACAAAATGATGAACTCAGTCAGCGCTTGGTGGAGTTGATTGGACAACTGCCTTTGCGCCAACAGCAAGCCTTAGTTTTGCGGGCTTGGGAGGGCTATGATATTGCAGAAACTGCAAAGATCATGGGCTGTTCTGAGGGGAGCGTGAAGACACATTTGGCACGTGCGATACGGCAAATGCGTGATTATTTGGGAGAAAATTAATGGATAACAGGCGGGAGACGGAGTGGCATAAGGCTTTAGAGCAGGGTCTAAACCGTGAAGCAGATCATTTAAGTGTAGCGGTACAGCTTCGTCTGCAACAAGCACGCCAACAAGCGCTATTGGAGCTAAATTCTCAGCATTTAGCTAAATCAAAATTGGCGTGGCTGCGGGGGTTCATTGCTAGGTTTGATGCTAAACCGAGTGCGGTCTTCGCGGGCTTAGTTGGGGCAATGGTCTTGACGATGGGGATACAGTTGGCAATGAATCATTGGGCTGAGCAAAGTTTAACTAATCTTGAGGTAATGCCCAATAATTCTGCAGATGTGCTAATGTCTAATGAAGATATTGAGTTCTTAGAAAATATGGATATTTATGAATGGCTAGCTGCTGAATACAGTTAAACCATTGAGCTTAGGGAGCGCATCATGTTAAGGAAAGGATTCCTACTGCTTAGCTGCACGGTGGTATTAAGCTTATTGCCTGTTTATGCTGATGAGTCTGCTGACGATCTTACCGCGATGTTAGAATGGTGGGATAACTATGGTCGTTATTGGAACGAATTAGATAATCCAGACTCAAGTAATGACACGATGATGTTCTCTTTGTTAGAGGGTGGGCTGATCTCCCCTAAGGAAACGATCCAATGAGTGGGCTTGGTTATTTATCTAAACTATTATCTAAGCTTGCTTGGCTACGTTTATTTGTTGGTGTGGTTGTTTATAGCCTATTTACTCTAAGTTGGGCGGGGGGAGTCAGTTGGAGTGGTTTGAGCACTCAAGAGCAAACGGTTTTAAAAGAATTTGAAGCGCAATGGCCTAACTTCCCGACAGCTAAGCAAGACGCTTTAAAGCGATGGGCGGGTTTACCGGCTAGCCAGCGGGAGCAGATTCGCTCGCAATACACGCAATGGAACAGTTTACCGCCAGCTCGTAGAAGCTCACTTCAGCGTAAATTAGAATATTATCGTAGCTTGCCCGTGCAGAAGCGGGAAAAAATTAAAAAATGGCGTAACTGGATCAAAGGCTTGCCCCTCATGGAGCAACAAAAACTACGTGAGCAGTGGTCGCAGTTAGGTCATCGTGAGCGCAAACAATACATCCAAGAGCTGGCTAAAAAATACGGGGCTGCCCCGCTATAACTCAAATAACTCGCAGGATTCTTAGCCGTTTATCGCTAGGACTTGTCGAGTCCTCGGAATTAAACTTGGTTTATCTTTAGCCTTCACCAATAATGACAGCTGGGTATTTATTAGGCTGTTGCGGGTGACTCTATGGGCTAACTATCTCTATCTTCTAAAAATACAGATTAATACGTGTCAGTAGTAGATGACTACCTAAGTACGCTCAAGCCTACTTAAGTGGAGTTTTTTAAGAACTTTTTAAAAAAAGACTGAATCCACTTAGCTAGGACTGGTTGTGTATCTGGGTGTATTGAGCTGATTTTAGTGGATTTTCCGATAAGTGGTCTGGTTTATTCAGCTTATATTCAGATTAAATTTTTAGCTATTTTGAGCTAATTAAGGTTTTTATTATAAAAATCATAAACTTATTTTTTTGTTAAGTTTTCGTTAAGGTCTTTAAATCTGGGTAGGTTTATGTTAATTTGCAGAAAAATAACAATGAGTGTTTAAGCTTAGGTGTTGACTGAGGGAGTCAGAGAGCGCGTGAACAACGCAATAACTAGTTTGTTGGTCTGATATAACCCCACAGAGGAGTGATGCAATGCATAGCCTACAGACTCATTCCAACTCAGAGGAGGAAAACTTTGCTTTGGGTGAGGAGGAAAGCATTGAGCTTGAAGAGCTTGATGAATTAAATGATGAGTCAGAAGATTTGCTAAGTATCGACGGTTCCGAAATACTAGCTGAACCCCATGTGGATCGGGCTAGTTCGTCAACAGAACGTGATGCTGCTCAGCTTTATCTACGTGAAATTGAATTTTCCCCTTTATTAACCCCAGATGAAGAAATTCATTATGGGCGTCTCGCACGGGCGGGTGATGAACTAGGTCGGAAAAAAATGATTACCTGCAATTTGCGCTTAGTTGTGAAAATTGCGCGTCGTTATTTAGGCCGTGGTTTATCTTTGCCTGATTTGATTGAAGAAGGCAATCTAGGTTTGATTCATGCGGTCGAGAAGTTTGATCCCGAGCGCGGTTTCCGGTTTTCTACTTATGCCACTTGGTGGATTCGCCAGAATATCGAGCGGGCTTTAATGAATCAAACACGCACGATTCGCTTGCCGATTCATGTGAATAAAGAACTGAATGCCTATATGCGTAAATTGCGTGAGATGACTCAGCAATTAGGTCGTGAGCCTAGTTTGCCAGAAATGGCAGAAGCCTTAGGCCGTCCGATTGATAGCTTACGTAAACTATTAAGTTTTAATGAGCATGTATCTTCTTTGGATACACCCGTGGGCAAAGATGGTGATAGCCCCCTAGTGGATTTTGTACCGATGGAAGAGGAGCGGGAACCCGCTGCTGTTTTGGAGGATGAAGATATTAGTCATTCGGTAGAAAACTGGATTAATCAGTTGGATACTAAACAAAAAGACGTGATTGTGCGGCGTTTTGGTTTACATGGTTATGAGCGCTCTACTTTAGAGCAAGTCGGCGAAGAATTGGGCTTGACTCGCGAGCGTGTGCGCCAAATTCAGATGGATGCTTTAAAACGTTTACGGCGGATTTTAGAAAATAAAGGTTTATCCAGCGAAAGTTTATTAGGTATTTAAACCCCTTAAGTCACCACCCTATTTCTATGGAAATAGGGCAACAGCCGCTGAGCGATTTTCAGAAAGTAAAATAGTATAAGTACGACAAGCGGCATCTGTGGTCATGATTTCAAAGCCTATGCCGTTTTCCACTAAAGCTTGATAAACCGCTCCAGATGCTAAGCTTGAGGTCTGATTGTGACCTAATAAAATCAGTTCACTCTTTAGTGCGAACAGTGGCTCTAATTGTTCTGGGGTTAAGGTTTCGAAACTCTGAACCGCCCAATCTTTAATAAGGGTTTGTGCACTGACGATGAGCGGGGCGTGTAAAGTTTCGTTTTGAATTTGTACCCAACCATCACCATAGCCTTGAATAATATAAGTTGCTTGAGGTTTATCTTCAGTAAACTGCATTTTAGACTCCACTGTGGCAGCATTGACAGAACTGTATAGTCAATTGTAATGTGACCGGCTGCAAATGGCCCCAGTGATGGGTAGTATTCATAGATGGGTTCAATATCGTGCAAGACGATTTTCAACGTATAAACCGCTTACCGACTTATGTATTCAAGATTACGGATGCCTTGAAGCGCGAAGCGCGTGCGCGCGGTGAGGATATTATTGATTTTGGCATGGGAAATCCAGACCAGCCAACACCACAACATATAGTCGATAAGTTAATCGAGAGTGCTCAGCGGCCTGATACTCATCGTTATTCAATGTCGCGTGGCGTACCTCGCTTACGTAAAGCGATTAGCCATTGGTATAAGCGTCGCTTTGATGTGGACATTGATCCTGAAACAGAAGCGATTGTGACGATTGGCTCCAAAGAGGGGCTAGCTCATTTAGCGTTAGCGACTTTAAGTCGGGGCGATACGGTATTAGTACCGAATCCAGCTTATCCCATTCACCCCTATGGCAGTATTATTGCAGATGCGGATATTCGCCATGTGCCCATGATTGCAGGCGTGGATTTTTTCGCAGAATTAGAGGCTGCCATTAAAAATTCATGGCCGAAGCCTAAAATGCTCATTATTAACTTCCCTGGTAATCCGACGGGGCAATGTGTGGAGCTGGATTTTTTTGAGCGGGTCATTGCCATTGCTAAAGAGCATGATATCTGGGTGATTCATGATATTGCTTACGGCGAGATTTGCTTTGATGGCTACCAAGCACCCTCTATTTTGCAAGTTCCGGGGGCTAAGGAGATTGCGGTCGAATTTTATTCACTCTCCAAGACCTATAATATGCCTGGCTGGCGGGTTGGTTTTATGTGTGGTAATCCGACCTTAGTCAAAGCCTTAGAGCGGATTAAATCCTATTTGGATTATGGCATGTTTGCACCGATTCAAATTGCGGCGATTGCAGCTTTAGAGGGACCACAGGATTGTGTGGAAGACATTCGTAGTATGTATGAAGCACGCCGCAATGTGTTATGTGATGGCCTGAATGCGGCTGGTTGGCCGGTCGAGCGCCCAAAAGCGAGCATGTTTGTTTGGGCAAAAATTCCTGAACGTTATCAGGCGCTAGGGTCTTTGGAGTTTGCGAAAAAACTCTTGAAAGACGCACGAGTGGCTGTGTCTCCAGGGATTGGTTTTGGTCAATATGGCGATGATCATGTGCGCTTTAGCTTAATTGAAAATGAGCACCGCACCCGCCAAGCGATTCGTGGGATCAAACAAATGTTCCGTCAGGACGAGTTAAGCAGTCCGGCGTAATTATAAGTAAAAAATTAGATTGTAAGGAGTACACATGAAACCTGTTAAGGTGGGTTTGTTAGGACTGGGTACCGTCGGAGGTGGTACTGCAACGGTTTTATCACGTAATGCTGAAGAGATTGCTCGCCGTGCAGGGCGCGGTATTGTGATTGACTATGCGGCTGCTCTTGATACCAGTCATGCCGCCCAACTCGGTTTAGCGGGTGTGCGTCTCAGTAATAATGCGATGGACGTGGTGGAAGATCCTGAAATTGAAATCGTGGTGGAGCTGATTGGCGGTTATAACTTAGCTAAGGATTTAGTCTTACAAGCGATTCAAAATGGTAAGCATGTTGTCACCGCAAACAAAGCCTTGATTGCTCTACATGGTAATGAAATCTTTGCGGCTGCCCAGAAAAAAGGCGTGATCGTCGCTTTTGAGGCAGCGGTAGCCGGTGGGATTCCAGTCATTAAAGCCGTGCGTGAAGGCTTAGCAGCGAATCGGATTGAATGGCTAGCGGGTATTATCAATGGAACTAGTAATTTTATCTTGACAGAAATGCGTGATAAAGGTCGCAGCTTCGCTGATGTCTTAGCCGAGGCGCAAGCTTTGGGTTATGCCGAAGCGGATCCAACCTTTGATGTCGAAGGTGTGGATGCCGCCCATAAGCTGACTATTCTGTCCTCGATTGCCTTTGGTATACCTTTGCAATTTAGCGAAACTTATATTGAAGGTATTTCTAAGGTCACCCCAGAAGACGTGAGTTATGCTGCAGATTTAGGTTATCGGATTAAATTGCTAGGGATTGCACGTCGTACGGAGCAAGGCATTGAGCAACGTGTGCATCCTACTTTGATTCCACGTAGGCAATTGATTGCAAGCGTGGATGGGGTGATGAACTGTGTCATGGTGCAAGGGGATGCTGTGGGCTCAACCTTGTATTATGGACGGGGTGCGGGCGCTGAACCCACTGGCTCTGCGGTGGTGGCGGATATTATTGATGTGGTACGGGCGATGACATCTGATCCGAATAATCGTGTGCCACATTTAGCCTTCCAAGCGAGTACTTTAGCGAATACGCCGATTCTGCCCATCACGGAAGTGGAAACTGCCTTCTATTTGCGGATGCGTGCGGTAGATAAGCCGGGGGTCTTGGCAGATGTGACGCGCATTTTAGGCGATCGGGCGATTAGTATTGAGGCTTTCTTACAAAAAGAGCCTGCCAAAGCGGGCTCAGACGTTGATATTATTATGCTCACCCAACGGGTATGCCAAGGCAATATGAATGAAGCGATTGCCGCTATTGAGCAACTCGATAGCATTTGTGGTGCAGTCACCAGCTTACGTGTAGAAGCCCTGAATTAAATTCATGTCAATTCTCTACTCCCTTCAATTCTTGAAGGGAGTTATAAGGTTCAAGTTATGAAATATATCTCGACTCGCGGTCAGTCGCCCGCTCAATCTTTTAGTGAAATTCTGCTGGGTGGTTTAGCACCGGATGGTGGCTTATATTTGCCCGAAACCTATCCACAGTTTACTGCGGCTGATTTAACGGCCATGCGCGATATGAATTATCGTGAATTAGCGTTTGCTGTTTTGTCGCGCTTTGCAACCGATATTCCAGCGGCTGATTTGAAAGCAATTATTGATAAAACCTATACCGCTGCCGTGTATTGCAATGTGCGTGAGGGTGAAAACCCCGAAGAGATTACGCCGCTACATCGTTTAGAGCCGAATTTACATCTCTTATGTTTATCAACAGGCCCCACCCTCGCTTTCAAAGATATGGCGATGCAGCTTTTGGGGAATTTGTTTGAGTATGTATTAGCGAAAGCCGGGCAGGGGATTAATATTCTTGGTGCAACTTCGGGTGATACGGGGTCTTCGGCTGAATATGCCATGCGTGGTAAGCAAGGGGTGAATGTGTTTATGCTGTCCCCTTATGGCAAAATGAGTCGCTTCCAAACTGCGCAAATGTTTAGTTTACAAGATCCCAATATTCATAATATTGCCATTAAAGGCGTGTTTGACGATTGCCAAGATATAGTCAAAGCGGTTTCGAATGATCATGCGTTTAAAGCCAATTATAAAATTGGGGCAGTCAACTCGATTAACTGGGGGCGGATCGCTGCGCAAGTGGTGTATTACTTTAAAGGTTATTTTGCAGCGACCACGACGAATACACAACAAGTAAGCTTTGCTGTGCCTTCTGGGAATTTCGGTAATGTCTGTGCGGGGCATATTGCTCGTATGATGGGCTTGCCGATTAAGCACTTGATTGTGGCAACGAATGAAAATGATGTGTTGGATGAGTTTTTTAAAACCGGAGTTTATCGTCCACGAGGTTCTGCGAACACTTATCATACCAGTAGTCCTTCGATGGATATTTCCAAAGCCTCTAATTTCGAGCGTTTCATTTATGATTTAGTGGGGCAAGATAGTGCAACCGTGCGTGAGTTATGGGCGAAGGTGGATCAGGGTGGCACATTTGATTTAGCGGCACAGGGTTCATTTAAGGACGTAGGTCAATTCGGTTTCCAATCCGGGGCTAGTAGTCATACGCAGCGGATTGAAATGATCCGTAAGATTTGGCAGCAATATGGCATTATGGTGGATACCCATACGGCCGATGGTTTGACCGTGGCCTTGAAGCTACGAGAGGTGAATGTGCCGATGCTGGTCTTAGAAACGGCTTTACCTGCTAAGTTTGAAGAGTCTATTCAAGAGGCTTTAGGACAAGCACCGCTGCGCCCCCAAGGCATGGAGCAGTTAGAATCCTTGCCTCAGCGTTTTGAGGTTATGGATGCTGATGTGGAGGCGGTAAAGCGCTTTATTCAAAGCCATCTTTAACTAAATGCATTGGATTACGAGGATTATGTGCAGCTTCTTTGAGTCATTATAAGGAGTCTGCCCATGTCTTGGCAGCGATTTTCAGAGTTAATAGCACCTGATGAAGAGGCTATTGAAACTTTGTCTGGGATTATTCTCACGATGTCCGTGTTGTCTGCTTTACAAGTGACTTCAGCGCAAACGATAGATACTCAAAGTTTAGTGTATGCCGCTTTAGGCTCGACGGTTGCTTGGGGTTTTGTGGATGGCATGATTTATTTGCTGGGGGTTCTGATTGATCGTACACGAACTCACAATATAGTAAATGGTTTAAAAACAGCATCAAATTTAATCGATTTTCGTAAGCAATTAAGCGCAGAGTCGCCTTACTATGTAGTTGAACGATTAAGCGATCATGCTTTAGAGAAAATACAGGCTTTTTTGCAATCCCAAAAGCAACTAAAGCGCCACCGTTTGAGCTTTAAAGATTTGCAAACCGCGCTATATATTTGGTTTGTGGTGATCAGTGCGGGCTTGCCTTTAATTGTACCCTTATTATTTATACACGATCAGATGCTAGCTTTTCGGGTGACCCAGCTGATTTCTGTATGGATTATGTTTGCAATGGGCTATAAATTGGGGGTCTGGCTCGGTGTCAGGCCATTCAATTCAGGGCTAATCTTTGCAGCTATCGGTGTTCTGATTGCGATGGTGTGTATTTATTTAGGCGGTTAAGGGTTTTTTTGGATTTATTTTAATTTTAGATGGCTTCATGATGAGCTTAGCAAAAACAGTTTTTCAATCCCCCATTCATATCACTGCTTTTGGTTTTGGTAGTGGTCTAGCACCGTTTGCCCCCGGAACTTTTGGTACTTTAGCAGCTATTCCCTTTTATTTGATTTTGTCGCTATTTCCACTGTGGTTTTATTTTGCAGTGATTGTAATAGCGGCCTTAGTCGGTATTTGGGTCTGTGGTGAATCAGCGAAAAAACTCGGTGTCCATGATCATAGTGGTATCGTTTGGGATGAGTTTGTCGGTTTCTGGATTACGATGTTTGCAGCCCCTAGTGGACTAATATGGATACTGGTCGGTTTTGTATTATTTCGTATCTTTGATATTTGGAAACCTTGGCCGATCTATATTGTTGATGACAAAGTACAAGGAGGTTTAGGTATTATGCTGGATGATATCATTGCAGGGGTCTATGCTTTGATTGTTATGCAGATTTTAGCTTTCTTGTTGGTTTGAAACTAATAGTGGACTTCAAGTTAGAGCAGTTTATTAGACCTCTTTCATAAATCATTTTCTAGCCAATTCAAAGTTATAAATGCCCGCCATTAAGTTAAAGCGCAACCCCAATCGTTGACGCCGATTCCGATACCGTGAGGCGAG
>JBJOOT010000095.1:0-12996 GCA_046051185.1 Pseudomonadota bacterium
ACCCGCTAATGCATCAGCCCGCAAAGTGGCTGGATTTTTTAACTCCCCTATCCATTCCGTAAAGGGGGTAAAGCGCTCTTTCCAACTACTTAAAAAGATAGCCAGCCAATCACTCATCTAAGATGTTCCTCTTAGCACACTCAGCACATCAATGACTGGGCTTAGCCAGTCATTGCCAAAAGCTCACATCATAATGCAATGCACAAAAACGGTTCATTACCAAGAAGAGATAGGGCTGAATGCCCCAATAAAATTGACTAGGCGCATACGCTTTCGTTCAAAAGCAGCTCTCTCATCTTTTCAACTGTCGGTTTGACCGTATTCAATAAATAATTCGAGGCCACACTGTTTCCCCAAAAACCATAAGCTGCGGCAGAGGGATGTGCAAAAACCCCCATCAGAATCTCATTACCCCGAAAGTTAGCTTGATAAAGAGTATCATCAATTTTTTCTAATCTGCCAGCAAATAGCTGCTTAATTGCTTTTTCCCAAAATCCTATTCCCTGAATAATCAATACGCTCGGTTTTAGCATCTCCAAAGTAACGGCAAAGTGTTCAGCACAATTGCTTTTCATTTCTGGCGTGGCTTGTCCTTGTGCACTATTACCTGCTAGCGCTGAGCACAACAAATAATTAGCTAATACAAAGGTATCAAATAGATGTACAGGCTCTCCATCCACTTGAATAAATTCCCCCGCATGATCAGTGCCTAATGACAAACCATGCAGCAGCCGTAATAAGCTAGAAGTACCCTTCATGTGTGGATTGCGAGCTTTAAAGCCGATGGCTGCAGAATCCATCAGCATATCGTAACGCTCAGCAAAGTCGACTAAAGCAGGTTCATGTCCATACTCTTGACCAACGACCATGATCCTAAGCGGTGTATCTTGGGTAGACAGATCGTAGTACTTGCCAATATGGTGAAGTTGACCTTTATAAAAGCGCTGCTTTGAATTCTGCCCTCCATTATTTAAATGAGATGCCTCACAAACCGACGCATGCTTGCAGTGAAACATGCCATTAGCCAATACATTAGTTTGAAAATAATTTTTAAGCTGATCAGAATTAAGGATATTATTTTTTTTATACATCATTATTACTCGCTAAGTATTCTATTTATTTTAGTTTTTGCAAAAAATCCGAAATCACTCTAATTCAAAACAGCCATCCACAGAATTAACTGCCAGCCCAAACTTAAAGAGAATAAAAGGCGTTACAAGGATGTTAGATAACGCCTTAAGCTCAGGGAAGTGCTAGAAGAGCGTGTCATTTGACCAACGCTCAAGTCTAAGACTACAACTAGCCCCTACTCCACCGTTACTGATTTTGCCAAGTTGCGCGGCTTGTCCACATCAGTACCCTTAAGAATAGCTACATGATATGCCAGTAATTGCAAAGGCACGGTATATACAATCGGGGCTAATAAATCAGGCACAGGAGGTAGTTCTAATACATGCATTTGTTCGTTAGGCACTAAATTCGCGCTTTTACAGGCAAATACATACAGCTCGCCACCCCGAGCGCGTACCTCCTCCAAATTGGATTTTAACTTTTCCAACAAAACTGTATTCGGTGCTACAGCAATAATCGGCATTTCACTATCCACTAAAGCCAGTGGACCATGTTTTAACTCACCTGCAGGATAAGCTTCCGCATGAATATATGAAATTTCCTTGAGCTTTAAAGCCCCCTCTAAAGCCACAGGATATTGGTCACCACGACCTAAAAACAAAGCATGATGCTTTTCTACAAAACGCTCAGCCAACGCTTCAATGGCTGGATTCAAAGCCAAAACCTGTTGGATTAAATACGGTAACTGCAGCAAATCAGTGACCAACTGACGACTAACCGCTGTTTCACCTTGCTTGGCTTGAATTAAAGAAGCTAACAATAATTGCAACGCCACTAATTGCGTAGTAAAGGCCTTGGTGGAAGCTACCCCAATTTCTGGCCCGGCCATTGTCATCAAGCTCATATCCGACTCGCGAGTCAAAGAGCTTTCCATCACATTACAAATTGTCAACGAAGCTAAGCAGGCTTGCGATTGCTTCATTTTTTCTAACGCGGCTAAGGTATCAGCTGTTTCGCCCGACTGTGAAATAGTAATCAGTAATAAATTCTTACGCTTAGGTTGGCGACGATAGCGATATTCACTCGCCACCTCGACATGGCAAGGAAGATCTGTATAAGTTTCAATCCAATGCCGTCCAATTAAACCCGCATGATAACTCGTACCACAAGCAATAATCTGAATCTCTTCCACTTGTGCCAATACATCCATAGGATTTTGGCCACTGAAACACGACAAGACCTGATGTTGTGCTAAACGTCCCTCCAAAGTTGCTGTAATGGCCTTAGGTTGTTCGAAAATTTCCTTGAGCATATAGTGGCGATATTCACCTAGATCAATGGCACTATCCCCAAGCTTCGACTCGCGAATCGGGCGCTCTACTGCTTTACCCGCTGCATCAAAAATTTCGATTTTATGCAGAGTTACACGAGCAACATCACCATTTTCTAAATAAATAAAACGGTTGGTGACAGGTAACATGGCTTGAACATCAGAACCAATAAAGTTTTCACCGATCCCCACACCAATAATTAAGGGGCTACCTTGGCGAGCAATCACGATAGTATTAGGTTCATCGGGGCTAATCGCCGCTAAAGCATAAGCACCTACAAACTCTTGGCGGGCGCTCAGCATACCTTTTAATAGGTTGCCTGATTTTTTCACATGATCATTAAGTAAATGGGTAGCAACTTCTGTATCTGTTTCAGAGCTGAAGGTATACCCTAATTCACCTAAACGCTCACGTAGTTCAATATAATTTTCAATAATGCCATTATGCACCAAGGCCAAACCTTCCCCACTAAAATGGGGATGGGCATTATGCTCAGCAGGTTTACCATGAGTCGCCCAACGTGTATGCGCAATGCCGACTTTACCCTCAATCGGCTCATAGATTAATTTTTCAGTTAAGGCCGCTACCTTACCTAAAGAACGAACTCGCTTAAGCTTGCTACCTTGCGTAATGAGCGCTACCCCAGCAGAATCATAGCCACGGTATTCTAAACGCCGTAAACCTTCTAACAGGATCTCTGAAACAGGGCGTTGTGCAACTGCACCGACAATACCACACATTATTTTTGCTCCTTGACTGGACGTTGCCAGCCTTTAACACTCATTTGCTTGGCTCTTGCCAAGGTCAACTGCCCAGCAGGTGCTGTTTTAGTAATCGTCGATCCTGCGCCGATGGTTGCATCATCCTCAATCGTGACGGGAGCTACCAACTGGCTACATGAACCAACAAACACGCGATCCCCAATCGTGGTTTTGAATTTATTCACACCATCATAGTTACAGGTAATTGTGCCAGCACCAATGTTTACTGACTCACCCATCTCGGTATCACCGATATAGCTTAAATGGCTGACCTTACTATCTTTACCAATCTTAGCTTTTTTGGTTTCCACAAAATTACCAATCTTAGCTTGTTCCGCCAATACCGTACCCGGGCGTAAGCGTGCAAACGGACCTATATCACAATCTTGCCCAATCACAGCTCCCTCGATACAAGAATTCGCTTTAATATGCGTCCGATTGCCAATGATGGCATCTTGAATCACACAGTTTGGCTCAATAATCACCTCATCCCCGAGTTCAACCGAACCTAATAGCAAGACATTAATATCAATCAAACAATCTTTGCCTGCTTTAACTTGCCCGCGAATATCTAAGCGAGCAGGATCAGCCACTGTGACACCCGCTAGCATTAAAGCCTCTACCTGACGCTGTTGGGCAACTCGCTCTAAGCGAGCTAATTGCACACGATTATTAATACCTTCGGCCTCTAACGGGTCCGCACATAACACCGCAGTCACGGTCAACTGCTCTTGTACTGCAAGGCCAATACAATCTGTTAAATAATATTCACCTTGCACATTATTGGGTGTTAGTTGCTTTAGCCAACGCTTAAAATTCAATGCTTTAGCCGCCATAAAGCCCGTATTGATTTCTTGAATAGCTTTGTGGCTAGCATCTGCATCTTTCTCTTCAACAATGCATTTAACCGCACCTTGCTCATCTCGCACGATCCGCCCATAACCGGTTGGATTAGCGGGTTTGCAGGTCAATACACTCAAGGCAGCTTGGTCTAAACTGTGAATTAAACGTTCTAAGGTTTCGGCACGGATCAAGGGTGTATCAGCATAAGCCACCAAAACAATGGCCTCGTCGGGCGCTAAATCAATCGCCTGTGCAACGGCATGTCCAGTACCGAGCTGCTCTGCTTGTAATACCCAAACAATACCTTCTTCTTGAATCACTTGCTTAACCTGTTCGCCTCCATGCCCATAAACCACTGCTAAACGGTCATTAGTTAATTTTTTGCAAGTATCGATAACATGTTGCAGCATGGGTTTACCCGCTACTGGATGAAGAACTTTAGGTAAATTAGAGCGCATCCGCGTACCTTGACCAGCCGCGAGAATAATAGGAAATAGTTGGATCATAATGGCTTAGTGAGGATCAATAAATTTTAAAATGGATAAGTTTTAAGATGAATGCAGGCATTTTACCTTGTCTGCCCAAGAAACATAATGGATTAGCACTCTTAAAGCAGAAATTTGACCATTCATCAGTTGCTCAAACACAACAGCTTGTTGCTTATTAAACTCTATAGAAGTGATTACTACAAAATCACTAAAAATTAATTGGAGTTAAACTGTAGAACATGGAGTTCAAAATGAACCTTAATTATAAAAAAACTGTAGGTACTAGCCTATCAAGTTTGTTTGTTATTAGCCTATTAGTCACACCTACCGCACAGGCCGCTAGTTATAAACCCTGTGCCGCTATTGCTCAAGAATTAGGTATGAAAATCGCTCGCTTAAATCGACTTGCCGCTGAGCGTCGTACTCAAGGGGATGCTTATGGCGAGCGCCGTTTAAAAAGCCTCGCCAATGTGGTTGGCGCTCATCGGGGAAATTTACCTTGCGTTGGTAAGCGAAGCTGTGCACTTTAGAAGCGGTATACTTTAATGGCCAGTTAGCGCTAGCAGGCTCAGGTAGAATCTATGCCGCGCATAACTTGCGCCCCTAAAACACTGCTTCTATAGTAACGCGCTTTTAGTCAAGAGCGCGTTTTATGAATCCAGTACTGGTTTCCATTGGTCTATTGCTGTGCAGTAATATTTTTATGACCTTTGCATGGTATGCCCATTTAAAAGAACTCAACAATAAGCCGTGGCTAATCGCTGCTTTAGTTAGCTGGGGCATCGCACTGTTTGAGTATTTATTACAAGTTCCGGCTAATCGCATTGGCTATACAGTATTAAGCCTTGGGCAACTGAAAGTCATTCAAGAAGTGATTACTCTCGCTTTATTTGTACCATTTGCTTATTTTTACATGCGTGAACCGCTCAAACTGGATTATTTATGGGCAGGCTTATGTTTAGTCGGTGCAGTGTATTTTATGTTCAGAGGAAAGTAGAACCTATTCAGGCAGCCTGCAAACGGAAGCTGCCTGAATCCAAGGTTTAGTTTTTAAGCTTGGGGAACAGTATTCGCGGGATAAATATAATGCTCTGTATGACGCAAAATCACCGGATGCGTGGCCTCATTAGCATGATGCATACGCTTAGCTAACCAATTGGCAAGTTTAAAACCACTGATTAAACCAGCTACTCCCGCTAAACTAGCACCGACCTCATGGGGAAGCGCCAATACTTGGAAAACTTGCCCACCTAAAATGGCAAATACCAACATACTCACAAGTGGCAGTAAATAAGCTAATAGCGAATACACGACTAAAGTATTACCTTGAGTGCCAATGACGACAGCCTCACCCGGCTTAGCATGTAAAGGATTTTGTACATAAATAGGCTCAGATTTGGCTTTTGAGCTTATTAAAAAACTCAAAGCACTAGCAGAGCACGCTAAGCTGGATTTACTAGAGCAGGTATTACAACTTGTTGAGTTTAAAGGTAATACCCATGCATGACCATGTTGTGTGCTCACGACTCTTGCAGTTTGTTCAATCATGGTATCTAGCCTTTGCCAATTATTGTTTATGATTGTTAGATCATTTTTTGACCTTTCCAGCCTATTATTGGGCAACATACCTTAAGCCTTTCTGAATTGCCTGTAAGGTAGATTCAGGGACTTCACCGACAAAAGTAATCATATGCCCAGCGAGTTCTAAACCCAAAATATGGGTTGCACCGTTAGCATAAGATAATTGATCTATATTTTTAGCGGCGGTGGCTGAGGCTATGAATACTGACACAGCTGCAACACCATCTGATAGTACAATCTGATGAACGTTATTATTCGCTGCTTGAGGGATAACTTTTACGACCTTAAAACCTGCGGGTAAATTTTCAAAGCGCCAATCATCAAGCTGATTAAGGTCACTGGCAACCTCGGCCTCTGCTTCTAGTGCTGCATTGGCGGGTACTGAATTAGCTTTAGCCGCTTTAGAGCTGAGTGAACTTGGCTCAGCCATCGGCATCGAAACTGAAGCAGAGCTTGCAAGACTTAAAGCCTCGTCTGAGGCAAGACTAGAGTCAATATCCATCGACAACTGCGTAAACATCAGTTGCTCAAGCACTTGCTGCTCACGATCCATCAATGAATACTTCAAGAGCATACCGGTTTTAGGCTCAATACAATAACGCTGTAGATAACGCATCTTATCTTTAGGGCGTACCACTACTACTTGGCAATCATGCTCTGCGACTCGCGCTAGCCCCCCTAAATCAAAGGAATAAGCATCTGTACCAAGCGCATGCGGACTCCCAAATTTAGACAAGGAAAAGCTCTCAACAGGGCTACCCCGCTCCCCATCCCCTTGATTGAGGCGTATCACACTCTCCTGCTCTTGGCCTGCTTGATGAGTAACCCGATAAGTGGACAGCTCATCCCCCTTTGAATACACCAATTGCCCCGTATAATCCAAATCATAGACGGCTGATTGCATTCGGTCTAATAGATCTAAAGCATCCGCCGCCATCCCAAGCGGAGCCCACAGCCAAGAAAAACTGAGGGTCGCTATCAAGAGCCTAATATTATGTTTAGTAATCATTCGAGTAAGAGACAGCCCTGACCGAAGGAACAATGGCCGTAGTCGAAGCATATTTCACATGCTGAGCGACATACTGCTTTAGAACATCACGACTTTGTGGATCAAGCTGATTGGCAGAACGAATCGGCGGATTTTGAGCTAGTTGCACTAAAGCCGCTGGTTGGATTGGAGCCACAGCCACCGTCTCTGTTTCAGCAGGGTTATAGGATTGGATGAGCAGACTACTGCCAACTACCGCAACCACAGCAGCTGCAGCGGCAACCCCCAATTTCATATAAGATGGATGGCTAGCCCTTAATCTTACTGAACTTTTCACATGATGATGGGCAAAATCGACAACCTTCTCATCATAAACTGGCTCATCGGCTAAACCCGCATGAATATTCGCCAGAAAATCCTTGCTGGCCACCACAGGTTTGGTTTTAGAGCGCATCACCTCACCAATTAAAGCATAACGACTGAAGGTATTCCCCAATTCTGCATCTTTTGAGAGTTCGTCCAACAGACGACGCTGCTCAAATTTACCCGCTTCATCATCCAAGAGAGCTGATAAAAATTCTTCTTTACTAGCATTCATAATGTATTTACCTGAGTTCTACTCACCCTTAACTGCTTAGCGCAATAAAGGCTGCAAAACTTTATCAATTGACTCACGCGCACGGAAAATTCGTGAACGTACAGTACCGATTGGGCAATCCATTGCCTCGGCTATTTCTTCATAGCTCATGCCTTCTAACTCGCGCAACACAATTGCAGTGCGCAAATCATCCGGTAAGGCATCAATCGCCTGACTAACCATCGTTTGAATTTCATCGCGCAGCATTTCATTTTCTGGTGTACCGTATTCCTTTAGAGCGGACTCACCTTCAAATTGTTCCGCTTCATCTGCATCAATATCATTCGTGGGCGCTCGCCGACCTTGTGATACTAAATGATTTTTAGCCGTATTAATTGCAATTCGATACAACCATGTATAAAAAGCCGATTCACCACGGAAATTTTTTAAGCCTCGATAAGCTTTAATAAAAGCTTCCTGAGCGACATCCTGTGCGGTATCGGGGTCGTGCATATAGCGCATGACCAAGTTAATCACTTTGTGTTGATACTTTAAGACCAAAACATCAAAGGACTTTTTATCACCAGCTTGCACACGCTGTACTAACTCAAGATCAGTTAAACTCGTGCCCATACGGGCATTACTCCTACGGTTAATGTGTTTCGGTCATTTCCGAAAGCGTTATATGCTACAGTGTGTCCGATAAGAATAGAATATTTTCAACCACTAATCAGGTTCACAAGGATAAACGCATACTATGTATGATGTCTTGATTATAGGCAGTGGCGCTGCAGGCTTAACACTCGCTTTAAACTTGCCCAAAACATGCAAAGTCGCTGTACTCAGTAAAAATGCTATTACTGAAGGTAGCACGTATTATGCCCAAGGTGGGATTTCTGCCGTATTGGATGTTCGTGATAGCACAGAAGCTCATGTTGCTGACACATTAAACGCCGGAGCAGGCTTGTGTGATGAACAGGCGGTTCGTTTTACCGTTGAGCAGGGTGCACAGTCGATCAACTGGCTATTGGATGAAGGCGTGCCTTTTACTCGCGAAGATGATCAAGATAAGAACTCCCCCTTGCATCTGACTCGTGAGGGTGGGCATAGTCATCGCCGGATAGCTCATGCTGCGGATGCCAGTGGTTATGCCTTAGAAACCACCTTAGTTGAACGGTTACGGCAATGCGAAAACATCACCACCTTCGAACAACATATTGCGATTGATTTAATTACTACGCGCAAACTAGGCATGGCAGGGAATCGAGTCGTTGGGGCGTATGTCTATAATCGCCAAGACCAAAGTATTGAGCCGATGCGAGCGCGCTTTACAGTGATTGCCACGGGTGGCGCAAGTAAAGTCTATTTATATACCAGTAACCCAGATGGTGCCAGTGGAGACGGGATTGCAATGGCTTGGCGAGCGGGTTGCCGAGTTGTCAATATGGAATTCATGCAATTTCATCCGACTTGTCTTTATCATCCCCATGCAAAATCGCATTTGATTACCGAAGCGGTTCGGGGTGAAGGTGGGCATTTATTGCTACCAGATGGCACTCGCTTTATGCCTAAATTTGATGCCCGCGCGGAGCTTGCTCCACGGGATATTGTGGCGCGGGCTATTGACCATGAAATGAAGCGCTTAGGGATTGCCTGTGTCTATCTCGATATTAGCCACAAACCCGCTGAATTTATTAAAAGCCATTTTCCCAATGTCTATGCCACTTGCTTAGAGTTTGGCTATGACATGACCAAGCAACCAATTCCTGTCGTACCAGCAGCGCATTATACTTGTGGCGGTGTACTCACGAATTTACAAGGGCAAACGGATGTAGAGGGTCTATATTGCATTGGTGAAGCCGCCTATACCGGCTTACATGGTGCTAATCGGATGGCGAGTAATTCATTATTAGAATGTATTGTATTTGGACAAGCCGCCAGTACCGATATAGCACAACGCTTAGATGAAGCACCTATCTTACCGGAGGAGCTACCCGCCTGGGATGAAAGTCGAGTGACCGATTCCGATGAGTTTGTGGTGGTCTCCCATAACTGGGATGAGATTCGCCGGTTTATGTGGGATTATGTAGGTATAGTACGTACCACAAAACGCTTACAACGCGCTCAGCATCGGATTGAACTATTGCTTAGTGAGATTAATGAATACTACGCCCATTTTCGTATTACCAGTGACTTGATTGAATTACGTAATTTAGCGGTTGTAGCTTGGCTAATTATTCGCTCGGCGCTGAGCCGAAAAGAAAGTCGAGGTTTGCATTATACCCTTGATTATCCAGAGCCTAATCCACAGCTTGCAAACACCCCAACGATCCTTGACCCTATTAATATGCGCTATTGTTATCGTTGATTGCCACAAAAAAACCTGCGGCGGAGGAAATCGAAATCCTTAGTAAGCTAATAAACGCTTGGCTTTTAATTGTTGGTTATTAAGCTCAGCTAAGCCAATAAAAGTCGAAGACTCCGCCGTCTGTTTATAAAGACGATAAAGACCTGACTCTAACTCTAAGCGGAGCTTTTGCCCTTGCTGAATGCACTGTGCTTGAGACTCCGTCAAATTCAGTGCTGGAAATGGCCTTAGTGCATAGTCCACGGGCAAAAGTACCCGCTCCAAAGCGCTTAGGTCTTGCTGAGCAAAATGGTGTAAATCTGCCAAGGAATACATAGGTTCAGTGCTAAACGGTGCAACGCTTGTGCGGCGTAAGCTCATGACATAAGCCCCCACACCTAAAGCTTTGCCCAAATCTTCAACCAAACTACGAATATAAGTACCTTTACTGCAATGAACCTCTAAACTAGCAGTCTCTGCTGTACAAGCCAGCAAATTTAGCTCATGAATCTGTACCGTCCGCGCTGGGCGCTCAACCTCAAGTCCTTGACGTGCTAATTTATATAAAGGCTGCCCATCTTTTTTTAAAGCCGAATACATGGGGGGAACTTGCTGAATCTCACCTCGAAATTGAGCGAGAGCGGCTTCGATTTGTTCAGGATTGAGTTGTGGATTGGGATGAATGAGTTGCTTTTCACCCTCATCATCGCCGGTGCTGCTGGTATAACCAAAGCGAGCAGTCGTTAGATAACGTTTATCGGAATCCAGCAGAAAACCAGAAACTTTGGTGGCCTCACCAAAACAAAGCGGCAGCATACCACTAGCTAAAGGATCTAAACTGCCGGTATGCCCTGCTTTTTCGGCAGCAAACAAAAAGCGCGCCTCTTGCAAAGCCTTATTGCTAGACATCCCTAGCGGTTTATCTAGCAATAAAATCCCATCGAGCTTACGAAATTTACAACGTGCCAAGACGATTACTTTAGCTCAGACGCTACGTCTGACTGAGCAGAACCTAACTCATTATCGGTATGATTCAAGCGATCTGAAGCCACCGCTTGATCAATGATCGCAGACAGTTCATTGCCTCGGCGCTGTGTATCGTCATAGAAGAACTTAAGCTCAGGCGTAACCCGTAGTTTTAAACCACGCCCCAATTCATGCCGCAGGAAACCGGCCGCATGATTAAGAACCTCTTCTGCTTGTTTAGCCTGCTCAACCTCTAAGACATCGAACCAAACTTTAGCATGGGCTAAGTCTTTAGAGACGACCACATCCAACAGAGTAACCATACCAAGGCGCGGGTCTTTTAACTCGCGCACTAATTGAGCTAAATCACGTTGTAACTGTTCAGCTACACGGTCGCTACGTGAATAACCCTGACGAGGTGAATGTGAGGGCATTAGATACTCCGTGCTACTTGTACATGCTCGAAGACCTCAATTTGGTCACCAACACGGACATCATTGTAGTCTTTCACAGCAATACCGCACTCAGTACCCACTTGAACTTCTTTCACATCATCACGGTGACGACGTAAAGATTCCAATTCGCCTTCATAGATAACCACATTATCACGCAGTACACGGATCGGATTACCACGACGAACCACGCCTTCGACCACCAAGCAACCTGCTACTTGACCAAAGCCCGAAGCACGGAAGACATTACGAACCTCCGCTAAGCCTAAGAAGACCTCACGAGTTTCAGGTGACAGCATGCCACTCATTGCTGCACGTACATCATTGATGACATCATAAATAATGCTGTAGTAACGAATTTCTACATCATTATCTTGCGCTAAACGCCGCGCTCCCGCATCGGCACGCACATTGAAGGCCACCACAATCGCTTTAGAGGCAGCAGCTAAATCCATATCACTCTCATTCAAGCCACCGATGCCAGAAGAGATAATCCGCACTTCAACCTCATCGGTGGAAAGCTTGAGCAACTCACTACGAATCGCCTCGACACTCCCCTGCACATCCGCTTTAACCAAGAGATTAATCTGTGCACGCGCACCGGTTTGCATCTGGCTGAACATATTATCCAACTTGGCACTATTTTGAGCTGCAAAGCGGCTATCACGCAGTTTTTCTTGGCGCAACTCAGCGATTTCACGTGCTTTACGCTCATCACTCACGACGAAAGCTTCATCACCCGCTTCAGGTGCAGACGATAAACCAACCACAGCAACCGGAATCGAAGGCCCCGCCTCTTTCACTGAACGGCCATTCTCATCAAATAAGGCGCGTACACGACCATATTGAGTACCGCAAAGCAAAATATCGCCTTTACGCAATGTCCCTTCACGAATCAACACGGTAGCAACGGCACCGCGACCACGCTCAATACTTGCTTCAATCACTGTACCTTTAGCAGGCACATCAACTGGAGCAGTCAGCTCTTGAACTTCAGCCACCAGCAATATAGTTTCAAGCAACTCATCAATGCCTACCCCAGTTTTCGCTGAGACGCGCACGACTGGAACATCCCCGCCCCATTCTTCAGTCAAGACACCAACTTGAGACAGATCATTTAAGACGCGATCTACATCCGCTTGAGGTTTGTCAATCTTATTGATTGCCACTACCATCGGTACATTGGCTTCTTTCGCGTGTTGAATGGCTTCTTTAGTTTGCGGCATAACACCATCATCGGCCGCTACAATGAGCACGACAATATCCGTGACTTGCGCCCCACGTGCACGCATCTTCGTAAAGGCCGCATGCCCCGGTGTATCTAAGAAGGTCACTGTGCCACGAGAGGTATCAACATGATAAGCACCGATATGCTGAGTAATTCCTCCAGCCTCACCCGAAGCCACCCGCGTTTTACGGATATAATCCAGTAAAGAGGTTTTACCGTGGTCAACATGCCCCATGATCGTCACGACTGGCGGACGTGTTTCTAGTGCTACATCACTATTATCGCCCAAGACTGAAGCTAAGATCGCCTCATCATCCATGACTTGCATGGGCGTGGCTTTGTGTCCAAGTTCCTCGGCGACTA
>JBJOOT010000096.1:0-12967 GCA_046051185.1 Pseudomonadota bacterium
AGTCACCTTCGGGGCTCTGAACACTGACCTCGACTTGCTCGCCGCTTTTCTTCACTTGGGTGACTTTAGTTTGCCAACGTAAATCGATTTCAGGGAAGTCTTGAATCCGATTCACTAGAAATTCTTCAGGATAATATTGCTGAATATTGATGAAAGCAGGGCGCTGATGCCCAGCTTCAGGCAGTAGATTAAACTCATACACTTGGCGTTCATGGAAAAAGACTTTACCCAGTTGCCAAGTCACACCTTTATCCACCATCGGCTGACCACAGCCTACACGATCTAAAATCTCTAGTGTGCGCTTAGAAAAGCATAAAGCCCGCGAACCATAGCTGACGGTATTATCTTCATCTAAAACGACACTGGGGATGCCTTGTTTGGCAAGGTCTAGGGCGCAATAAAGCCCTGTCGGCCCCCCGCCAACAATAATAACTTGATGATGAGCTGGGGGCTTAGCCTCTTGATCGGGGCTGCGCCGGAAAGCATAGACAGGATTCACATAAGTTGAAACCACAAGATTCACTCCTCCAGTAAAAGTTAAAGCACTCAAGCCTTACGAACAGGCTTGATAGCGTCGAAGGGGTGTTTATTTACTCACCACTGCTTGCAGTGAATGCCACATTTGATTATCACGCTCTGCTGTCCAAATGCGTGGATCAGGGTATTCGCCTGCCTCGTCATAGCAACGCGCAATATCAAAGGGTAGACAGTGTTCGAAAATAACCCAATGGCCAAATTGGGGTTGCAGTAATTGATAGGTGTTGGCATAAGTGGCGGCTAAATCCATGCCTGCTGCCCGACATTTTTTCACATTGCCATACATTTGCTCTAAGAAGTCGCGAGTGCCTTGAATGGCGGCTAAGCATTGTTCTGCAGTGACTAAAGCTTCGCCCCGCCCAGGGACTAATTGCTCAGCTTGTAAGGCGGCAATCTTTTCTAAAGTGCTCGGCCATTCTTCGTGATAAGCATCACCCGTATAAGGAGTGGCACCGTATTCAACCTGATCCCCAGAGAATAAAATCTTTTCTTTAGGTAGCCATACGACGGTATCGCCTTTAGTATGCCCTTTACCTAAATGCATAATTTTGACTTCACGCTTGCCCATGAAGACGGTCAATTCACGTTCAAACACAATATTCGGCCAAGTCAAACCGGGGATGGAGCTGGCATCAGCGAATAGGCGTGGGAAGCGGCCTAATTCAGATTCAAAATCTTGTTGACCGCGCTCAATAATCAGCTCATAAGTAGGGCGGCTGGCATAAATATTTTCGGGTTGATAAGCCGAAGCACCCAAGACTCGTACCGCATGATAATGCGACATCACGACATGTTTAATCGGTAAATCAGTGAGTTCCCGAATGCGGCGAATAACATCTTGTGCCATTGTAGGAGTTGCTTGGGTGTCGATGACCATCACGGAGTCATCACCAATAATAATGCCAGTATTCGGATCACCTTCCGCTGTGTAGGCATACACACCTTCCGCTAATTTCGAGAAAGTGACTTGCTTTTGATCTAGGTCAGCTACGGACGCAAATTGTTTACCCATAATCTGGCAGACTCCTCATCGTGTGGGTGGGGGAAATTAGTTTCGATCGAAACTAATATAATTTCGAATAAAACTATTTGCAAGAAAAATTAATCTAATTAAAATGTTGCAATGAACAAATTAGAGCTTGAAAATTTTCTGCCTTACCATCTTTCAGTGACTGCTGAAATGGTGAGCCGTGCTTTATCTAAAGTCTATGCAGGCTTTGGCGTGACTATTCCTGAGTGGCGAGTGATGGTACATTTGAATCATCATGGTTCATTAACCCCCAGTCAGCTGGGTATAGCCACTAGCATGGATAAAGCCCGTGTGAGTCGTGCTTTGATCTTGATGGATAAAAAAGCGTTAATCCGTCGGCAAATGGATCAACGGGATAAGCGCGTGGCACATATTTGCCTGACCGATACGGGCAAAGACTTGTTTGTGCAGATTGAACCTGAAGTTATGGCTTGGAATGCATGCTTAGCTCGTGATATGCCTGAACATCAACATGATGATTTGCTACAAGCTTTGAAAACCGTAGAAACTTGGTGTAAGGCTCAAGGGGATATTCCTACCGAAGCGGATGAGGATTAACCCGCTTCAGTAGCACTTAAGCAAACTGCTGAAGCTTAAGCGGTTCAAGTAAGCGTTGACCGTCTAAATAAGCCGCACCGTCTTGATAGCCTAAACGCCCAGCACAAAACCAAGCGACTACTTGTGGGTAGATTTTGTGCTCTTCCACCAGCACTCGTACGGCTAAAGTCTCTGCAGTATCATCCGTGAATACGGGTACAGCCGCTTGCAAAATCACCGCACCGGCATCCAACTCCGCCGTTACAAAATGAACACTCGCCCCATGCTGTTGAGCGCCCTCCTCTAAGGCACGTTGATGGGTATGTACACCTTTATAAGCTGGTAGCAGGGACGGATGAATATTTAACATTCGTCCTAAATAATGCTCCACAAAGGCTGCAGTCAGAATGCGCATAAAGCCTGCAAGCACTACCAAATCCGGTTGATAGCTATCAATCAATTCCATCAAGGCTTGATCAAAGCTCTCTCGATCTGCAAAGTTTTTATGGTCGAGGGTTTGAGTTACAATCCCTGCCAAGCGGGCGCGTTCTAAGCCATAAACTTCAGGTCGATTGCTGATGACGGCAACAATCGAGCCTTGGATTTCATTGGCGGCACAAGCATTAATAATCGCTTGTAGATTACTACCGCTACCGGAAATTAATACAACGATACGCTTAATCGACATAAGTCACATGCGGTTCAGTGGCTTCAGTCGTGGCAAGCTCGCCGATTACCCAAGCAGGTACATGATCTAAACGGCAAGTGGTGAGAATGTCGTCTTTATCTTGCGCCGCTACGACTAGAATCAAACCAATCCCACAGTTGAACGTACGCAGCATTTCTTCTTCAGTGACATTCCCGTTTTGTTGCAACCAATCAAAAATTGCAGGGCGCTCCCAACTCTTGCGTTTGACACGAGCTTGAAGACCGTCGGGTAGTACCCGCGGTAAATTATCGGTGATACCACCACCCGTAATATGCGCAATCCCATGAATATCATGGCGTTTCAGCAGATTCAGCACGAGCTTAGTGTAAATCTTAGTGGGTTCTAACAAGGTACGGCCTAAAGTCGAATGACCAAAGGGTTCATCTAAAGACGCTTGACTGACTTCAAGAATTTTCCGAATCAAAGAATAACCGTTGGAATGTGGGCCGCTTGAGCCAATCCCAATTAACACATCCCCGCGATGGACTTTAGTTTGATCAATGATTTTATCGCGCTCAACCACACCTACGCAGAAACCAGCTAAGTCAAAATCATTGCCATGATACATGCCAGGCATTTCAGCCGTTTCGCCACCCGCTAAGGCAGCACCGGCTTGTAAGCAACCTTCGGCGATACCTTTAATCACTTGCTCCGCGACTTCAACATCGAGTTTGCCCGTTGCATAATAGTCGAGGAAGAACAAGGGCTCTGCTCCACTGACGATAATGTCATTCACACACATCGCCACTAGATCAATGCCGATGGTGTCATAAATGCCCGTATCTAGCGCGAGTTTTAGCTTAGTACCCACTCCATCCGTGCCAGAGACTAAAATCGGTTGCTTGTAATGCGGTGGGATTGCTAATAAAGCGCCAAAACCACCGATACCCGAAATCATTTCTGGGCGGCGAGTTTTTTGTGCATGTGGTTTAATCCGGCGAACTAATTCTTCGCCCGCGTCAATATCTACTCCCGCATCGCGGTAGCTTAGAGAAACACCTTCAGCCATTGCCATTTTGTTCCAGAGTCAGGAAGTAGCGGATTTTAGCATGTCTTTTTTGTTGAAGCGATCTGACAGAGCCGGAAATAGTCTTGGCTAGGCGGCAGTCACTTGAGGATTGAGGCGGATTAGTCGTTTTTGCTAGCTTGTCGTGCTGAATCAAGGAGTGCTTTAGCTCTATGATTTTTAAAATAATTGTCTAGAATTCAGTGAATTAACTTGTTATCATAAATTTAATTTATTAGAACTTATGAGCCTCACCCGCATGATTAGGGCAAACAGCAGGTGGGGCATTCTCTTCGGCAAGCAACCAATTAATAGTAAAACAAATGCAAGCTAAGACCATACTTTTCAGTTTAATCCTTGGCTTATTCAGCTTAACGCCTTGGGTTATTCAAGCGGATACTTTAACGAATCATCGACAGCCACAAGACTTTGATCAAGACGGCTTAAGTGATGCATTAGAGCGACAATTAAAAACGGATCCAGCTTTAGCGGATACTGATGGTGATGGGGTTTTAGATGGTTTAGAGATCGGTAGTGATCGCAAGCATCCGTTGGATACGGATCAAGACGCTATTATCAATGCCATTGATTGGGAGGATGATGGTGATCAAATTCCGAGTGTACTTGAATCCAAACAAGACCAAGATCAAGATGGGCAGGCTAATTACCTAGATCTGGATAGCGATAATGATGGTCAGTCTGATCGTGAGGAAGCGGGGCTAGCGGGTTTAGACAGTGATCAAGATGGGATTGATGATCGGTTTGATGCGGATCTAACCAAGGGGCAAGACCAAAATGGTGATGGGGTGGATGATGCCAGTATTTTGGCCAAATCGGTCACTACCTTTACTGCAGTTGTTGTTAATCGCGAGTCTGCAGCGACCTCTACTCCAGCGCTTACTGCTATTTCTACACCTTCTTCCACGCCGAGTTCACCGAGTGAGTTAACCGCACAAACTGAGCTGATTACCCCTCCTGATCCGGTGTTAGAAGTTGAGGTGTCAGAAACAGCTGAATTGAGTATGTTGGTTAACCCTTCTCGTTTAGCGAATACAGGCTTACCTAAATTAGCCAAAAAGCCCGATACGGACGGTGATCATGTGCCTGATGAGTTAGAAATCGGTCTTGATCCTCAGCATCCTGCCGATACAGACGGGGATGGTGTTTTTGATTTCCTAGATGAGGATGATGATGGGGATAATGTGCTGACCCTCATCGAAGGCGAGGCCGATCGTGATGGGGATGGGCGTGTCAATTACCTTGATGTCGATGAAAGTGGCTATTTTTATTGCGCTAATTCAGGGCGCATAGTTCAAGGGATTAAACATTTCAAAATTACTCCTAGCGATAATGTCATCTTGCAAGCGGACGCAAAAACGGGGCGTTATCGTTGGTATGCGCTTAAATCCGGTACTTATACCTTGCAATTTATTTTGCCCAAAGGTTTGAGTACGGTGACTGAGCTAGAGAAGGGGCAGCTCTATGTTACCCCTGAAAATGGGGCGTTGGTGAATTTAGGCTGGAGTGAGGATATTAGTCAGGAGGGGCAGCTCGCACGCTTTAATCCACAACAATTACCTATTTGGTATAGTTCGTTTGTGATTCAAGAGGGCGCTCCACCGATCATTAATCAAAATATTCCCTTAACCGGTGGAGTATGTCTTAGCCCTTAAGTTTAAACCCCGCTAAATTTAAACCAGCAAATGCTTACTTAAGCGTTCTACGGCTTGCTCAAGTTCAGCTAAACCTGTGGTATAGGCAAAGCGAACATGCGTTTTAGCGGCAGACTCACCAAAATCAATACCCGGGTTAAACGCGACTCCGGCGGTTTCCAATAAACCTAGGCTCAGAACATAGCTATTGTCGCTAAAGCGGGCTGCATCCGCATAAATATAAAAAGCACCTTGCGGGGTGTTTTGAACTCCAAAGCCTAGGTTTTGTAAGGCAGGTAGTAAAAAGTCACGGCGTTTAGCAAATTCAAAGCGGCGCTCTTCAGTAATAGCGAGTGTATCGGCTTGAAATGCTGCTAATGCTGCGTATTGTGCGACCGTAGGAGGGGAGAGGAATAAATTCTGTGCTAAACGATTCAGCGCATCTACTGCATAATCTGGTGCAATTAGCCAGCCTAAACGCCAGCCAGTCATACCAAAGTATTTTGAGAAGCTATTCACAATCCAAATATCATCAGCAATGCTAAGTGCTGTGCTTGGCTCTTGATCATAAGTCAGCCCTTGATAAATTTCATCAATAATGAAGGTCGCTTGTTGCTGGGTAATATAGTCATATAATTGCTGGGTGAGTTCAGCACTTAATAAACTACCAGTAGGATTGGCTGGGGATGCTAATAATACCGCTCGGGTCTGCGCACTCCAAACTTGTTGAACTTGCGCTAAACTGGGCTGATAATTTTGCACGGCAGTGACAGGGATCGAAATCGGTAGTCCTTCAAATAAGCGCACAAAATGTCGATTGCAAGGATAGCCCGGATCAGTCAATAAGACTTGATCATGTGGATTCACTAAAACGCCGAGGGCTAATTGTAAAGCCCCCGATGCGCCGGGGGTCACGATCACTCGTTCAGGAGCAAGCTTGATTTGAAAGCGTTGCCAATACCAATCGGCGATAGCTTCCCGTAATTCAGGAAGGCCACAAGCGGGCGTGTATTGAGTCTTGCCTGCTTTTAAGGCGCGTAAACCGGCTTCAACAATGGGCGCGGGTGTGCTGAAATCAGGTTCACCGACCTCCATGTGAATAATCGAGCGTCCACTGCTCGCTAATTGGCGAGCGCGTGCCAGAATATCCATGACATGAAAGGCTTGGATGGACTTCATCCGTTCAGCTAATATGGTAGGCTCGGACATAATAATTAATCACTTAAAACAATAAGGCATGAAAATGGTCAGGGCTATAAAAATACTAACAGGCTTAACGCTACTCGCTTGTACCTGCACAACGCAAGCTTTTCCTACACAGCAAGCCGTCCCTGGTGGATTGGTCATTATTCCTGTAGCCAAGCAAGCATCCGCAGTGCCTCTTGCATATTATGGAGGACAACGAGTGACCGTTGTTCCTCATGAGGGCGAATGGCTCGCTTTAGTTGGTATTCCTTTAGATGCCCAACTCGGTCAACAACAGCTAGAAGTAACCCATGCAGGTCAGCAGCAAATATTTCAGTTTGAGATTCACAATAAGCATTATCGGACTCAACGTTTACGGCTTACAGATCATAATACCGTAGAGCCTGATGAGGATTCGTCAGTACGGATTCTACAGGAGTTGGATTTACAAAAACGCTTACTCCGACAGTTTTCAGAGCAAACCGCAGACACAGAATTTATTCGTCCGGTGGCGGGGCGGGATAGTGGTCGGTTTGGTTTGCGGCGTATTTTAAACGGGCAACAGCGTCAGCCGCACAGTGGGATGGATATAGCCGCCGCGACGGGCACTCCGGTGAAACTAGCTGCTTCTGGTCGAGTAATTTATACGGGTAGCTTCTTTTTTAGCGGTAACGTGGTGTATGTGGATCATGGCAGTGGTCTTTTGAGTATGTATGCGCATTTGAGCCAAATTGATGTGCAACAAGGCGAACTATTAAATCAAGGTGATCACTTAGGCTTGGTCGGCAAAACAGGGCGTGCCACTGGGCCGCATTTGCATTGGTCTGTTTATTTGAATGGCACAGCAGTCAATCCAGCTTTATTTCTACAAACAGACAAAAAAAGAGATTGATTAAAAAACAGTCCATACATTCAGGTTTGATTCAGTGCTGAATCAATAAAATAGCTTCAACTTCAGCAGGAATCGCGAAAATTGGGGTTTGTGGTAGCGGTTCTGTCGTCACGACGATGCTGTAATAAAAAAATAATGTTTCCGCCGTTCTGACACTCAATGGCTTAGAGGTTTCAGAATGACGCGAGCTGAGGTTGCCGTTTCTGATTCACCTTCACAACCGGCCATTCATTGGGGAGCTGGTTGTTGGGTAGATCGGGAATCTGTCAGGGGTGAGTTGTTTATAACCTTGTCCCTGACTTCCAAAGACTAATTCTTTGGAGTTCTTGAGTCACCTTCACAAAGCAAGCGGATCATGCTTTTTAGATCCGCTTTTTTATTTCGGCTAGTATAGAAAATTTTTATTAAATAAACAAGACCTGAATACCTAGGGTCTGTAACATTTCTTAATATTTTTGTTTATACAGTATCCCAACCTTGTACTAATGGGGCTAAACCGTATTTTTGACGCGCTCGATCACAAGCTTCATTAAATTCACCTTGCTCCCATGAAGCGTTAAATTCTCTGCAAGGTGAAGGGCGTTGAGGGTGAATGCTGCAGGATACTGTTTGACCAACAACCCCTTGTAAAGCAAGGCAGCGAGGCTTGGGTTGATCAGTGCCTTTCATGGCTGAGCGATGCGGGGAAATAGGCTGGGTTAATTCCGTAGGTACATAGCCTCCGGGGGCAGCATCTGACTCCCCCCAATAAAAAGATACTCGAAAGCATGCACAACAAGCACCACAGCGTAAACAAGGATTGTGTGAACTTGAATGGTTTGACATGAGTTTACCGGTTTGGCCTATTTATTAACCTAGTGTAACCAGCCTTGAGCATGTTGAGTAATCGCTTTGATGGCAGCATGGGTAATTTTTCTCTCGATAGAAATAGCATAAAAATTCTCATTGATCTCACAACTGCGGCCAATGACTTCCACCCGACCTTCTTGTTGTAAAGTCACCTCTAATGCGGTGGGCGCAATAAAAATCCCTGTTCCTGCAAACCCAAAAGCTTGCATTAAAGCACTGTCGTCAAATTCACCGACAATCATAGGGCGGACTTGTTGGCTATGAAACCAAGTGAGTAATTTGGTTCGAATGGCGGCCCCTTCGCTTAAAATCAAAAGTGGTGCTCCATCTAAACAGTGTGGAAATTCCCCCTCTAGGCTAGCTTTCAAAGCTGGGCTTGCAAAAAAGCTAATACCGCTTGAGCCTAGTTTATGGCTAAATCCTTTTACATTCGTATTATTGGGCATCGGACTATCTGCAATGACTAATTCCATGCGATGTACTGCTAAATCAGCGATCAGATCAGGCAGTTTACCTTCAGTACAGACAATATGAACTTTTCTCTGCATAGACATGGCGGGTTCCAATAAGCGATAAGCTATGGATTTGGGCACTAAATCAGAAACACCGACTCTAAACAGTTGAGCATGGCCTTTGAGTCGATGTTGCAGGACTTGTTCCAATTCATCACCCAATTGAAAGATCTCATTAGCATAATTCAAGGCAACTTGCCCAGCCTCTGTCAATTCAAGGCCTCGGCCTTGGCGTTTGAATAGATCAATGCCTAAAGATTCTTCTAATAAGCTAATTTGGCCACTTAGAGTTTGCGGAGTTAAATGCAAGCTTTCACTGGCACGTGCAAGGCTGCCAGCGGTAGCGACTTCGCGCATATAGTAAAGGTGTTTGTAGTTAATCATGATGATTAAGTTCCTTAAAAAGCTTCGTTTTTTACGAACTAAATAGGTTTAAAATTCGAATTTTTATTAGGCTAGTCCTTTTATATACTCTCTACATACCTTAAGTAAACCGTTATATAGGAGACGGCAGATGAAACTGACAACACAAAGCCAACGCGCAGTGATGGCAATGCTGGCGTTGGCATTACATAACGATAGCAAGGTACTCCGTTTAAGCAATCTCGCTAAGGAGCAAGGAATTTCTTTATCGTATATGGAGCAGCTATTTTATAGCTTACGCCATGCAGGCTTAGTGGAAGGCATTCGCGGCCCCGGTGGTGGGTATCGTTTAGGTCGTCCTGCGGGGCGAATCTCCATTGCGGATATAATCCGTGCGATTGAAACGCATGGTGAAGAGGATCGTGATGCCGCTGCATGCTCTAATCAAGCCAATATTGATGCCATGCTGATTGGTTTAGATGAGCGGGTGGCGGAGTTTCTAGACGGTATTAGTTTAGAAAGCTTAACTTATAAGCATAAAAAGCAAGAAAAGGCTTATCGTCCCGGAACTACTGCTAGTTTGATCGCGCGTATGTTTCCGGCTCGCGGAGGCTTCATGCCTCAACCGATGGGCGCATAAATGGATGCATGCCTGGTTTAACAGAGATTTATTAAAACTTACTCTCAGCTGCCTGACTCCTCCTTAATCGCTACTGGCAGCTACTGTCGAGCGGGGTTGTCGCAAACATCAACCCCGCTTTTTATTTTGAGTCTTAAGCATCACGCCCTAAAATACGATTAAGCCAAGCCCCCATCCGTGAAGGCCTTGTTCCTGTTGCGGGATTGCTTGGATTGGGGGATGGGGTTGGCGTACTAGGATTAGGATTGCTTGGGGTTACGGGAGTTTCGGTTGCTGTTCGTACACTAGCATTTGAGAAAGCGATCAGACGCTCAACAATTTTTGCTAAAGGGGCACGATCATTCAGGGCTGCTTGAATCGCTGAGGTGCGCCAACTCACTGGCATAGCACGCCGTAGATCATCCCAATTACCACTGGCGGAGTTTTCATAACGAGTTTGCGCCGCAGCACCTTTGACGGGTGTCCATAAAAAATCAGGATGTTCATTGCGATACCATTCACCACCAATAATGACATCATTGGCATCTAGCTCTAAATCATATTCATAAGCGACTTGTTGAATAGAGTCATACGCAGCTTGATCATCTTCACGTTGAACGGGGCTAACCTCTACGATATAAGACACCAACATAGAAACACCAACCACAGAGCGCGTTTGTGGGCTACGGAAGCGCTTAAATTTATCAGCAGTATAAGCACTGATCGGTAATTTAGCTTGGGCTAAAGTATTGGTGGCTTTACGGGTTTGGGGATTAAAGTAAGTATAGCTATAGCCATATACTGGCTGATTCCAAACCTCATAATCAAAGGTGACATCGAATACCATACTGCGTTTTGCTGCCCCAATTTGATTGACAACCGCTAAATGCCAAGTACCGGGGTTGGTATCAAAGCATTGTGCTGAGATGACACGCCCTGTAGTTTGGTCGAGCGCGGGATTTTTATCATTACAGCGTCCACCAATAAATCGAGTGCGGGCGGGCATATTAGCCCACAGTAATGAGGCGAGTGCTTTAATATCGGCGGGGAAAAATTTAATCGGGATATTATCTGGGGTGACTAGAGTCACGGCTTTTTTGGGGCGAGCGAGCATATAAGCCGCAGGTGCCCAACCGTGGCAAATACCCATCCATGATTCAACCGCCCCTGTGGCATCATAAAAACTTTTACCGTCTGCCCACATCTGTCGAGTCAAACTACCCTCGGCATCTCCGATAATTGCATCGTATTTTTCTGCTGGAGATAGGCGGTTAATCCGTGAGGCACTGCGAGTTTTGATAATCGCTGCCGCTGGATTAGCTACGACATAATTCCAATTTTTTTGCCAATTATCGCTATTAGGAAAATTGGGATCTGCATAACGTGCACCTAGCTCCCCTTTATATAAGCCCCAATAATCATCTGACCACGGAGTTTCAGCTAATTTAGCCTGTTTCAGTTTAGCGGTTTCCATCTCTTGAAGCTTGGTATAGCGCAAAGCATCGACGAGATTAGCTGCCTTATCATTGGCAGCTACCGCTGCACGTGCAGTTCCTTGCGAATTGAGTGCTAAGGCACGTTGACGAGCTAGATCGCGTGCTTCCACAAAGCGCCGATTGGCAATGGTCGTTGCTCCAAATAGAGTCACTCCCGCGACGGGATTGCCATTGGCATCGTACTTAGTGGGTTTTTCATTCATGAATGCCACTGGATTGCGATTAAAAGCATCTAAACGGGCATTAATCTCAGCTTCTCGATCCATTAGGTGTTCCTTGCTCGGGCTTGTTAGTATCAGCTAATTATAGTGTGTTCAAGGAAGTTTGCTGAGGAGCTTGGTGATCAAGCACTCATCAATAAACACCATAAACCATTGTTGAGGCAGGTGTTGGATTTTGTAGGGAAAGCTTTGAGAGGTGAGTTTATAGGATCAACCGACGCAAGCTTTATGCCAATAAATTTGGAGTTAAAACTTGAAATAACTCGCTTAGACTTAGGTGGCTAGACCGCAGTCTAAGCGAGTAAAAGCTATATTGAGTTTAACAATAATGGGGATAATCGTAATGTTGGTTAGGTTCAGCTTTTTTTAACAAAGTTGTCTGCATAGGCATTTGCAAACAGTTTTGCCATTGTGTCATAACCTTTGTCCGTAAAATGAATATTATTGGGTTCAGCGGTCTCCATTTTTACTGATACGGTATTTGGTGTTTTAAGAGCCACTTCATCTTGAGCGCGTTGTACATCGCCTAATTTATATTGAGCGGTAGCTGGGGTATCTGTTAGGCGACCGATCATAAAGGGCAAGGTCGGATCAGCCGTGGTGGCACGCACATCTTGAATAAAGCGTGCAAGGTTATCCGCATATTCTTTGCTCTTGCCTTCGATGGCGTCAGATTCCCCCTGATGCCAAAACATGCCTGCAACATTAATCTGAGCATTAGGGTTTTTCTGTTGAAGATTTTTGAGGTAGGCATCTAGCTGTGTTTGGAAGTGTTGATAGAGAACACCATCCTTGGCTTTATTGGCAGTACCATCGGCTTTCCATTGCGAGTACAGATTAGTCCCACCGGCCGCATAAGAAAATACGCTGGTTTCATGATGTGAGGTATCAGCACCAAGGGTCGCCTCAAGTGCTTTTTCTAATCGAGATGCTCCTAAACCGGCTGCATTTGATTGTCCCCCTAAGAGATAAACATCAATCACTTTTTGCTTGGGTGTTTGGGTGGGGACAGGCTGAGTTGTGACAGGTTGAGTTGTGACAGGTTGAGTCGTGACAGGTTGAGTCGTGACAGGTTGAGCCGTAACGGGTTGAGCCGTGACAGGTTGAGCCGTAACGGGTTGAGTCGTAACGGGTTGAGCCGTGACAGGTTGAGCCGTGACAGGTTGAGCCGTGACAGGTTGAGCTGTGGCAGGTTGAGCTGTGGCAGGTTGAGCTGTGGCAGGTTGAGCTGTGGCAGGTTGAGCTGTGGCAGGTTGAGTCGTGGCAGGTTGAGCTGTAACGGGTTGAGTTGTAACGGGTTGAGTCGTGACAGGTTGAGACGTGACAGGTTGAGCCGTGACAGGTTGAGCTGTGACAGGT
>JBJOOT010000097.1:0-12947 GCA_046051185.1 Pseudomonadota bacterium
TTTATTTTGATCTTGCTGAGAACTTAAGCGAATTAAAATCGAACTGAAGTCTGAACTTCAGCGACTCTATGCTTGATAGAGAGATAGCAACGGGCTGCTCGGGTCAATGGGGAAATGATTACAAAAGTAATATCTTTTGTTGTCCCAAATACAGATTAAATTTGAATAAAGTACAAATTCATTTTTTGGACATCGAAAACACATGGACAGCGTTTTCCAAGAAAACAGCTCAAAGCTTCGCATCAGGCAAACGACTCCTGTTTTAAATATTATTTATCTTTGTGATTGCTCCGGTTCAATGGCGGGTAGCCGCATCGCTATCGTTAATACCGCCTTGAGTAAAGCCTTAGCTGAACTACTGGATTTTTCCAAGACCGCTCCTGCCATTAACATTCAGATTGGAGTAATCCGATTTGCCAATACGGCCGCTTGGCATTTTGCCCCTTGCCCTTTAGAGCAGTTGGTTTGGTCGCCCTTAGTGGACACCAGCGGTATCACAGCTTTGGGGGCTGCTTACCATGTATTAACGGATTATCTCGCCCAACTTGAAGCGCAAGCCGCTAAACGAGCCATCAAACCCTTAGCTCCGATCTTGATTCTATTCTCAGATGGGATGCCAACCGATGATGCAGCCACTGCTTTGGCTGCTTTCTCCACTCAAGCTTTAGCTCAGCAAAGCTTACGCTTAGCCATCGGTATTGGTGATGAGGTTGATACTGCTGTCTTACAAGCTTGGGTACAACCGTGGCAACAAACAGAACTATCCAAGCCCAGCCCAGCCCGTCAACTCGTCTCTCAGCAGCTTGCGATTGCAGACTCAGCGATTGAGGTCTGTGAACTCGTCTCAGTATTTACGGCAGAGGCGATCAGCCGACTGCTTATAGAAGTTTAACCATGAATCAAACTGTCCGTTATATTCTAAAAAGCATCGTACATACACATGGTACTGCTTTTAGCCGCTCCCAGCGCTTATGTAAGGCCTATTTAGCTGATTTAATGCCGGATTTTCCCACCGAACGACATCAATTAGTGGCTGCAGTAGCGGATGGTCTACCCCATAAATTACTTCTTACTCAAACAGCGGAACAACGTAAAGAGCTAGCCTTACAATTTGCACAAGCCCATTCAATACCTGCTCCGCAAGCACTAGCAACCACAGAAACTTGGTTTTATGCCTTACAAGAATTGGCTCACCCTAAGCAGGCCTCGGTATGGTTATCTTTAAGCAGTTATTTAGGTGGCGTCTTAACTGGTTTTGTCATCTTATTAGTCGGCTCTGCCATCGCTTTTTATAAAAAGCTGGATGAACCGTATCCTTTACAACCCAGCGCCCAAGAAATCATCCTCAATCTGCCCCGCCCGCTACTCAGCAGTATGAGTCAACACCCTGCTAAGCTAGCAACCTCCCCTGTAACGATGCTCCCTCAGGTTCTACCCACAACGCCTTTAGCTACTAAACCAACAGCGGATAGCCCCTTTATATTATCTTTACATGCTTCTCAGTGGGCAAAACTAGATACCCTAGACACAGAGCATGAGAGCATTCAGTCGATTTTATTACAAACACAAACCCCGCCCCGTTCTGAACCCACCACCGCACTAGCAAACTTAAATTCCGCCCCCAAAGTAGCTCAAGCAGAACCGAAGCCCGAACCAATAGCTGAAGAAAAATTACAACCCTCGTTAAAACCAATGCCTGTAGCAACTCCACCGCTTGCAGCCAAACCGTCTGCTCAACAAGAAAAACCGCTTAAACAGACTAACCCTGCAAGCTCGATGTCTTCAGCCTCGACTCCAGCAACAGCTAAACTAAAAACGACCCAAGTCCCTCAGCAAACGGAAGTCAAACCTGTATTCACCAAAACCACGCAGGCCATGCAAGCTTTAGTCGAACAAGTTTTACGCCTACGAAAAAAACAAGCCGATCAAGAAGCTATTCGTCAACTCTTAAATTTGACCCATGATGAGTTTTATCGCCAACAACTGACTGGCCTTGAACAGCAAATCAAACAGTTACATTCAAAACTCAACCATTTATCAGATGCTTATAGCATGCAAGTCGCAAAGCTCTGTAGTTCATCACCGAAGGGTTGGCAAAATGGACGGTTAGCTACTGGGGAGCAGAGCAGCCATAAAATCCAGCAATGGGTCTTAGACGATTGGAAACAATGTCAAGGGCTGTCTAGCCAACAAATTAAACAGCAATTATTAACACGTTATCAAATCTTACCCTAAACCACTTTGGTCAAAAGGGTAGTACAACCGCTAAACAACTGAGGAATATTGGATGCGCAAATCTAGCAATTGGAATCGTGGTTTTGTTTGGGTTTTAGTGTTGGGAGGCAGTTTAATCGGCTGTACTACAACCACACCGATGGATGAAAAACGCGCTCAAGCTATTCAGATGTGTAAACAAAACCTACCCACCAATGACAAGATTAAATTGCAATCAGTATCCTTTGGCTGTATGGCGAGCATGGCTTTCTCCAAAGCGATTGGCAGCAATAATCCTGCTCCCTTACTCTGTATGGCAGGTGGTGCTTCTGGGTTCTTATTCGGTGAAAGTATTGCTGAGCGCAAATGCGGCTATATTACTCAAGCGGATCAATTAAACGGTGAAATTGCGCATGCAAAAAAAATGAATGCAGGGTTTGCAATGGTCTTTGCCCAACAGACAACTGAACTGTCTAAATTTGAATTGATCTTAAGTGGCCTCCGTAACCAACAAACCGTCGATGCCGCTCAAACTGCACAAAAGACGCAATTGGCGGCTAGTCTTAGTGAGCAAGTAGCCAATGACCAAGTTATTTTTAAACAAGCCCAAGAAGAATTTAGATTCAAACAAAAAACTCTAGCTGACAGCAAACGCTTAAAGCAGCAAGCTAAAGAGGATGAATTAATGGCCGAAATCCGCGCCTTGCAAAAAAATCTTAAAACTCTGCAAGAAAATAATGCCAAATTTAGCCAAATGCGTCAGGACTTAAGTGAAGCATAAGCCCCGCCTCACCACCCCCAAGCTTGCTCTAGCCTCGCTGCTAAGAGCAGGCGGGGTTTTATCGACTATTTTTTTAGTGGGCTGTAGCTCAATCTCAGCAATCAATACTCCACGACTAACAGACAAGCACCCTGCTAGTGGTGATTTATTCACTACCTTACACGCTTTAGAAACAGGGCAATACGAAAAGTATTTGCAGGCTCAACGTAGTGAATTGCGCTATTGGCAGAGAGAACAAACTAAACAAAAGACGGCGATTACTCAGCTACAAGCACAACAGGCGCGTTTACAACAAGAAGCCCGCTCACTCACCCAAGCATCAATCGCAGATACTCAGCGCAAACAAGATAGCCAACACAAAATTCAAACCTTAAGCCAACAACGCCAAGCATTAAACACCGAGACTCAAAACCTGCAAGCGGCGACACGGCAACTTGAGCAAGCCCAACAACAACAAACTGAGCAAGCATCAGAACAGCAACAACGGATTAACGCCTTATTAGCTGAACGGGAACGCCTACGCAAAGCCTTAAAGCTTATCATTAATAGTGATAGCCTTTAGGTTTAGAAACTTTAGAAACCACACTAAATCTAGTCAATGTAGAATATCTCTAACCCAATTCACTACAAAATGCAGGTGCTCAATACGTCAATACCGCACTAAAGCCGAACCCCAAGTAAAACCACCCCCAAAAGCTTCTAATAGCAGCATATCCCCGCGTTGAATTCGTCCATCACGAATCGCGGCATCTAAAGCCAAAGGAATAGAAGCCGAGGAGGTATTACCATGCTCACCGACCGTCACAACCACCCGATCCATTGGCATATTCAACTTTTTAGCAGTAGCTTGAATAATACGAATATTGGCTTGATGGGGGACTAACCAATCGACATCGGCTTTAGTTAATTGATTGGCTTCAAGCGTTTCATCCACAATCCGGCCTAAGGTATTGACCGCCATTTTGAAGACTTCATTACCTTTCATTTGCAAGAAAGCACCGGTTTCACGTAGCACTTGATGATTCCGTGAAATCCCTGCGGATACATTCAAAAGATGCTCATATTTACCATCTGAATGTAAATGCGTGGACAAAATACCCGCTTCATCGGAAGCTTCTAACACTAAAGCACCCGCACCATCGCCAAACAATACGCAAGTGGTACGGTCATTCCAATCAAGAATGCGCGTCATCACTTCACTACCAACGACTAAAGCACATTTGCTTGTACCGGCTTTCATAAAATTATGTGCTACACCTAGCGCATAAATAAAACCCGAACAGGCCGCATTCACATCAAAAGCCGCCCCTGTCGAAATCCCTAAGCGCCCCTGCAAAAGACAAGCCGTACTTGGAAAGACTAAATCGGGCGTTGAAGTTCCCAGCACAATCAAGTCAATATCTTCAGGGCGTTTGCCAGCCATTTCCAAAGCACGCCGTGCCGCCACTTCGGCTAAATCACAGGCGGTCTCATTATCAGCCACATGCCGTTGACGAATACCCGTACGCTCAACAATCCACTCATCATTGGTATCAACGGTTGACTCCAACTCACGGTTAGTGACTATCCGTGGCGGTAAATAACTGCCGGTACCAATAATGCGTGCATAACTCATACTGTTTGTCCTTCTAGCAAGGCCGCAATTTGCTTATTAATCCGCTGCGGTACTTGCTTAATAATTTCTGTGCGAGCAATGCTGATGGCATTGGCAAACGCTAGGCTGTCTGCTCCACCATGGCTTTTTACAGCAATACCCTGTAAGCCTAATAAACTTGCCCCATTATAACGTCGTGGGTCAATTTCTTGTCGAAAATTATTTAATACGGGCATGGAGACTAAGCCCGCCATTTTACTCAACCAATTCCGTGTAAAACTACCTTTGAGTTTAGAGGAAATCAGTTTGGCTAAACCCTCACTAGTTTTCAGGGCTACATTCCCGACAAAACCATCACAGACAATGACATCGACTTCGCCTAGATAAATATCATCGCCTTCTACATAGCCGATATAGTTTAAGGATGAGTCTTCCAATAAAGCATTAGCTGCTTTAACTTGTTCATTCCCCTTAATAGCCTCTTGGCCAATGTTTAACAATCCCACTCGTGGGCTAGGGATTTCATCAATCGCCTTACTCAGCTCAGACCCCATCAATGCAAACTGATAGAGATGCTCCGCAGAGGAGTCAACATTCGCCCCTAAATCCAGCATATGAGTATGCCCATTTAAAGAAGGCATCATCGTACAAAGTGCAGGTCGATCAATACTGGGGAGCATTTTTAAAACAAACCGTGCGGTAGCCATTAATGCCCCCGTATTACCCGCACTCACCACCGCGTCCGCCTGCTCTTCTTTTACTAGATTAATCGCTACCCGCATTGAAGAGTCTTTTTTACTTTTTAAGGCTAAAGCTGGCGAATCATCCATCGTTACCACTTGAGAGGCATGCTTAACTTGTAAGCGCTCACTCTCAGTGAGGGACTGTGAACCTAAATTAGCGCGGATTTGTTGCTCATCGCCCACTAAAATTAGAGCGATATCTTCGTGGTTTTCTAATGCTCTTTTGGCAGCTGGAATCACCACACTAAGCCCATGATCACCGCCCATCGCGTCCAAAGCAATGCGGTACGAGGTCCCCATGCCGTTCTCTCCTACAAAAAAATCGCGGGTCAAAGCCCGCGATTTTTATTCATAACCTTCTGATCAGGCAAAGCCCTATCATCACGCTTGATCTTGTTCTTCGTCGTCTACTTCAACAGCCGTTTTAATAATTTGACGACCACGGTAAAAGCCACCCGCTGTCATATGATGACGCAAATGAGTCTCACCTGAAACTGAATCTACTGAAGTGGTACGTGCGGTCAAGGCATCATGTGCACGACGCATATCACGTTTAGCCCGTGATTTACGAGTTTGTTGGACTGCCATAGCAATTTTACTCCGATTTCTTCCAATCTTTTAAGGCGGCAAAAGGATTTTTGGATTCTTCTGCTGCTGAGGGTTCCACGAACTCATCAGGTGAACCTTCAAATAAAGGCTTAACCGGCTGACAAGCTGCATGTCGAGCAACTACGGGCAAGGCTAAAAGAATTTCATCTTCTATAAAATCTCGCACGAAAATACGCTCGTCGTCGACAATATAAAGTTCGTAACCCTCTTCTTCGGGTTCACGATCTGTTTGTGAAGTCGTTAAGACCACATTGAGCTGAGTATCAATCGTTACCTTGACAGGCTCTAAGCAGCGTTGACAACTTAGCCAAAGCTCCCCTGTTACTGAACCTGCAATCAATGGCAAACCGCTAGCAGAATGCGTAAAAATCATTTCTACTTTGAACTCACTATCCTCAGATCCTACCGCCAATTCACGTAAACGTGGCAATTGCTGCAAAGGCAGCACACCCGTTAATGATCGACGTTGCTCAATCATTCGGAAAGGATTAACTTCAATGGGTAACCTGTTCGACATAAGCGCGCGATTATATGAATCTAGAGGCCTGAGTGTAAAGAAAAATCAGAGTCTAGTCGCTAGAAAGCTGCTTGATTTTTTATGCTTAGCATAAGATGCTTGCCCACTTTCATTCTATTTAGCTTCTAAGCTATTAATCTTCATTGAGTGCCTTATGTCAACAACTTTAGTCTTAGCCTCTAGCTCTCCCTATCGACGTGAATTACTCGAACGCTTACAGCTGCCTTTTGTTACAGCAACCCCGCATCTTGATGAAAGCCGTTTAGCACAAGAATCGGCTCAAGCAATGGTGGCACGTCTTGCTCAACAAAAAGCAGCAGCTCTCGTTAAGCAATATCCCAACGCTTTAATTATTGGCTCAGATCAATGCGCCGTGTTAGGTGAAGAAATTCTAGGCAAACCCCTGACCCATGCAAAAGCTAGACAACAGCTACAAGCTTCTTCAGGTCGAACTGTTGAATTCTTAACTGGACTTTGCTTATTCGATAGCCAAACCCAAACCTTTCAACTTGAAGTCATTCCTTTCCACGTCGAATTTCGCGAACTTACCGCGATCGAAATTGAACACTATTTACAGCGGGAGCAACCTTATCATTGTGCAGGTAGCTTCAAATCCGAGGGCTTGGGGATTAGTCTCTTTAAGCGTATGTATGGCGACGACCCAACTGCTTTGATTGGGCTGCCGTTAATTCGTTTAGCCGCCATGCTACGTCAGCATGGCTATTTAATTCCCAGTGCTCCTTAATCAGCGCTTTTAAGCACTCAAGGCGGCAAACACAGGCTGAGTATTAGGACGAATACCACGCCATAACTCAAAAGCCTCAGCCGCCTGCTCAATTAGCATACCGATGCCATCAAATGCTTGTGCAGCACGATGCTCATAAGCCCAGCGCATAAAGGGGGTCGGCTCATTGCCATACATCATGTCATAGCCTAAGCCCCCTTCCATTAAACAGTTCACGGGTAAATCAGGTAACTCACCTTGTAGGCTAGCCGCAGTACCGTTAATAATCAGATCAAATGAACCTTTGATAGCCTCAAATCCACCGCCGCCGATCTCACCAAACGACTTGAAATCTATCGCTAATTCATGCGCAGTCGCGGCGGTACGATTGGCCAATTGAACAAAAGCAGGCTCAGCCTCCAATAAAGGTTGAATAATTCCACGCACGGCCCCACCTGCCCCTAGCACTAAAACCCGTTTGCCTTGAATTTGAACCTGCTTATTCACTAGCAGATCACGCATCATGCCTAAGCCATCTGTGTTATGCCCATAAATACTTTGATCAGCACGGATCATTAAAGTATTTAAAGCCCCCGCTGCTTGCGCATAAGGGCTTAGCTCATGCGCAAACGCCCACGCATTTTGCTTAAAAGGGATCGTTATATTACAACCCCGCAGCCCTTCAGCAAATAAAGTATGCACTGTCTGCTCAAAGCCACCTATAGGCACTAAGACGGCTTGATAGTCCAAGTTTTGCTGGGTTTGTTCGGCAAACAAACGATGAATGAGTGGTGACTTACTATGCGCAATGGGATTTCCCAGCACCACATAACGATCAGGCGGCAAAGGCATCACAATTCCTTAAAATTCAGTTAGTCCATCGACAATACAATTTCTGCATTACCTTTAGATTTTAACTGAAAAGCCCGACTACGTTCTTTATTGTTTAAGACTGCGACCGCTTTATAAGCACCAGGGCGCAGATTTAAAGTCGCCGTATGCCGTGAGATCGTCTCGACCGGATTACGCATATCATCCATCCGATAGACCTTCCATAACACATTGGTGAAAGCCGGATTATTTTGCAAAGTTGCCACTAATTTAACAATACCATCCTCCTCCAACACCGTGGGTTCTGCCTGTACGATTGATAGGGATTGCCATACGAAGACGGCACTGACTAATAACACTCTCCAACACATGCCCTTTTTTTCGCCTCTCATAATTATCACTCTCCATGACAGGTCAACAGCGCTACTTATTCTTATTGTCGTCCCTCATCTTGATGCCTAAACCAATGTCCTTCTGTGGGGGGAAGGCTATTTTCTATCTAAGCTATTATTAATGATAGCCAAAACGATGAAAAATTAAGCGCTTATTTTCACACCCAGTCACCCGTATAGCAACACAGACTATCGGAAAAGCCTACGGACTTCATATTAGCCCCTCTATACTGTAGGCAAAGATCGCCATCTTATCAGAGCAAATTCATAACAATGCAAGCGACATCAAATTATCAAACCTTAAAACAACGCCACCTATTATTCGGTAGCCGTGAGTTTGTCATCAAAGCCCCCGACTCTTTGCTCGTCAAAGAGCGCTCTTTAGGTCGCGTGCATGAAACACAAATCCCCCTGAGCGTGCTAGATCCTGCGCCTACTTATTCCTCTTCTTTTTCAATCAAATGGCTATTTCATAGCTTATTCGTGGGTGCCTTAACGGGTTTTGTACTCTATTGGGCGGTAACTAAAAACATGCTCGCTTTATACATTTTAGCTGCCATCTTAGCAGGCACGACCTTGGTATTAGCCTATCGCTTTTTTTTATACACCACTCGTTTGATTATTTTTCGTCATCTCCACACCCGCGAAAATTTTTTATATATTTGGCAAAATCGACCCAAGCGCAAAAAAGTGCAGGAATTTGTGCAAGCATTAAGCTTATTGATTAAAGAACAGCAAGCCACTCAAAGCCTGCCCACACAATTATTGGATGCCCCCATCAAGCCTACAAACCCATCGCCCGTCTTGCCAGCTGATATTTAAGCAGCGGTAATTGGTTAACCGTTGTCAGACCCGTATTGCGTAACAACTTCCACGGTGTCAGGGTATTACTGAATAATAGACTAAAACCTTCCATTACTTTTTGCGTCAACACATTATCGCCCCGTCGAGCGCGTTCATAACGACGCAATAATTTTAAACTGCCATCATCCGGCGTTTCGTTGGCTAAAATCAATTTTGCTAAAGTTTCAGCATCCTTAAAACCTAAATTGACCCCCTGCCCTGCTAATGGATGAACGGTATGTGCCGCATCACCTAATAGAGCAACTCGTTCACATACATAGCTTTGCGCATGTAATCCACGTAAAGCAAATGCCGCACGTTCACCAATACGGATGATTTCGCCTAGACGAAAATCTAAAGCCTGGCCTAATTCGCGCTGAAAACGCGCTTCATCCCAAGATAAAACCGCATCTGCCTGATCAGCCGGTAAAGTCCAAACAATCGAACAAGCATTGGGATCTGGTAAAGGTAAAAAGGCAACAGGGCCGGTGGGGAGAAAACGCTGCCAAGCCGTTGCAGCATGAGGTAAAGCCGTATAAGCCGTACAGACGAGCGCTTTTTGTGCATAATCTAACAGCTCATAAGGCAAGGCTGCCAAACGACGTACCGCTGACTGAGCACCATCTGCCCCTATTAGCAATTGGGCAGTTAAATTTCGCCCATCCGCTAGAGTGACCTGAATCTGCTTTTTTGTTAGCTCAAAATGACTCAAACGAGCAGGACACAGTAGCTCAAGATTAGGATAGCTTTGTAAGCTTTCTAATAAAGCTAACTGTAAAACCCGATTTTCAACAATATGCCCTAAATCTGGCTCTCCCAGATCAGCCGCTTCAAAACGAATCCAACCAGAGCCGGTCGCATCCCAGACTTGCATAGCTTCATAAGGTGCAGCACGCATTGCCAAGACTGCCGACCATGCACCCGCTTGCTCCATTAAGCGCTGCGATGCACGGCTTAAAGCTGAGACGCGATTATCAAAAGGATCATCGACCGAAAAAGCGAGCGGCTGATTAGCCTCTAAAACAGCGACTTGCTTGCCTGCTTGAGCCAGCAAACACGCCAAAGCAGCACCGACCATGCCACCCCCAGCGATAATAATTTCGTAATCCATGATTAATCCTTTCTAGGTCTTATGAACAATATAGCAGGATTAAGCGCGAAGATTAATTTTCCACGGCCTGCAAACTCGCTATACTTGCGGCCATTTTCAGCTTGACCTAGGACAGTTTCGCTATGGCACACGATGCTCACGATACAGCAAAAATTCTCGTTGAGGCTTTGCCTTATATTCAGCGCTATGCAGGTAAGACCATTGTGGTGAAATACGGTGGTAATGCCATGACTGAGGAGAAGCTTCAGCTTGGCTTTGCCCGCGACATCGTGCTATTGAAGCAAATTGGTATTAACCCTGTGGTAGTGCATGGGGGGGGGCCACAAATTGGTGAGATGCTGACTCGCTTAGGTAAAGCGAGCCAATTCATCGAAGGTATGCGTGTTACCGATGCGGAAACGATGGATGTAGTGGAAATGGTACTCGGTGGCTTAGTGAATAAGCAGATCGTCAACATGATTAATCAAGCCGGTGGGCGTGCTGTCGGTTTGACTGGTAAAGATGGCCATACCATTATTGCTGAAAAAATGGCAATGAAAACCAAAAATGCCCAAGGTGAACTCGAAGAAGTGGATTTAGGTCATGTTGGGGAAGTCACTAAAATTAATTCACGCTTTTTACGCTTATTGGACGAAGACCGCTTTATTCCAGTGGTTGCCCCCATTGGGGTTGGTTTAGATGGGACGACCTATAATATCAATGCTGATTTAGTGGCTGGCAAGATTGCAGAAGTTTTAGGTGCAGAGCGCTTATTACTACTGACCAATATCCCTGGTGTTTTAGATAAACAAGGCAAATTACTCACCTCACTCTCACAAGAAGATATTCATCGCTTAATGGCGGACGGTACAATTCATGGTGGGATGTTGCCTAAACTGAATTGTGCAATTGATGCCATTCGTGGAGGCGCTAATAATGCGTGTATTATTGATGGGCGCGTAGAGCATGCCCTTTTATTAGAGCTGCTCACTGATCAAGGTATGGGCACTATTATTACTCGTTAATCTTACTCACTCAGCATCTCGACCCTTGGCTTTAAACCAAGGGTCGGGTATGGAATAGATCATGACCGCTTACCCTCAAAGTACTCAAACCCTCTTAAATAAAGCGACGGCAATCAGTGGCGCGGGTTTTGATATTGTTTACGATTATAATTTGCCGATTGCTTCTAGCGTAAAGATTGCAGGACGCGAAGGCCGTGAGCAGCATGAAATTATTCTGCGCCTACCGAGTGATGAAAATAATTATTTGATTGCTTGGCAAGCGGCCTTTGTGTTGCATCAATTTCAAATGCCCGAAACAGAGCGGGCTAATCTCAAACCCGAACCTGCCGCTTTAGCCCCCATCAAAAAAGAATTGCTAGAGCTGCACCCGCAAATTCCGATTAGCCAACGAGAAAATTTTAGCGAGCATGTTATAGGGGGTGTCTTAACCCAATTACGCTCTATGCCCGTGGGTATGCTGATTGATATTGCCTTATATCGTGATTATGAGGAATTACACGCCACACAACGTCAATCCTTGATTAATCAAGTGGTTGAGCATATCGCTTGCCTACAAATGACACCTGAGATGTTCCCGCGTACTTTACTTCGCGCCAATCAAGTGATGAATGCTGCTCAAGCTTTAATGGTTGCGAATTTGTTTGAAATGCCAACTATTTTTGCCCCTTATCAAACGGTAGGCATGGAAGCCGCTGCTAGTTTATTGTTGGATGCTTGCCTGAATCAGATCTTTGATGAAACTTTAGATCGGGAATTGATTGATATTTGGGGCAGAACCTTGGGCATTGAGCATTGGTATCGCTGGGTGTAATCCGATGAATAGGCAAACCAGCCAAGCATCAAGATGCCCGCGCCTGCTGTTGGCTTAAACTCAAAGCGACCGCTTCGGCAACTCGAATTCCATCCACACCGGCGGATAAAATACCACCGGCATAGCCTGCACCTTCACCGGCCGGATACAAGCCTTGGATATTTAAGCTCTGGAAATCCTGCCCACGGGTGATCCGAATCGGCGAAGAAGTCCGTGTTTCCACACCAGTGAGCACCGCATCATAGCGAGAAAAACCTTTGATCTGCTTCTCAAAAGCAGGTAGCGCCTCACGAATTGCCATGATCGCATATTCAGGCAAACTCGTGGCTAAGTTCGTCAAATGCACCCCCGGTTGATAAGATGGCTCAACTTCCCCTAAGTGTTTAGAGGGTAAATTTTTCAAGAAATCACCGACTAATTGCGCGGGCGCTTGATAAGACTCACCACCTAATTCAAAAGCGCGTGACTCCCACTTCCGCTGAAAATCTAAACCCGCTAACACATTACCCGGATAATCCTCAGGCGCAATGCCTACCACAATTCCGGCATTGGCATTACGCTCTGCCCGTGAATATTGGCTCATGCCATTGGTGACAACACGTTTTTCCTCTGAAGTCGCAGCGACGACTTGCCCCCCCGGACACATACAAAAACTATACACCGAGCGGCCATTTTTGGCGTGATATACGAGTTTATAATCCGCAGCGCCTAATAATTCATTGCCTGCTTGTTTCCCAAAGCGGGCTTGGTCAATTATACTTTGCGGATGCTCA
>JBJOOT010000098.1:0-12839 GCA_046051185.1 Pseudomonadota bacterium
CAGGCACTGGGCAGTTTCGTTATTATCTGCACTCGGATACATTTGCTAAAGAAATGGGGTTAGAACCCGGCACTTTTAGCCCTTGGTTACAAATGGATCCTGATAATGATTTATTATTATATCGTGGTTTGCATGGGGGCGTGATCTATGAGGATATTGATATTTCCAGTTATCCCGATCTACTGATTGGTGCTGTGCCGAGTATTAATTTAGAAATGATGCGGCGGATTGATCGCGATTTACGCCGAGGCTCTTCAGAAGAGGAGGTTCGACAGGTCGTTTTGGATCGTCTGCCCGATTATGTTGAATACATCACTCCTCAATTTGGGCGCACGCATATTAATTTCCAAATCATGCCGATGGTCGATACTTCTAATCCTTTTCAATTTGATGAGCTACCGAGTTTAGAAGAAAGTTATTTGGTGATTCATTTCCAACAGCTAACCAAGCAATTTGACCTTCCGAGGCTATTAAAGCTGATTCCCAATGCGATGATGTCAAGACGTGATCAGATGGTTGTGCCGGGGCCACAAATGAAAACGGCTGTTGAAATTATCTTAATGCCTTTAATTACCCAACTGATTGAAAAAAGTCGGCGAATTAAAGGGATTAATGAAGTATCGCCAACTCGTGGAGCAGGTATCCTTGGTTTTAAAGGTCAACTAGTGGGCTAAACATCATCCTTAGCTCACTTGCGGGTAATGGTGTGCATCATAAAGGTAAGCTATGATGCGCGTCTTTTAAAAATAAGCGAACAAGAGGGCATAGGCTATGAAAAAAAACTTATTAAATTGGGCATTCGTAATGGGTTTAGGCTTATCCAGCCTTGCACAGGCGGCGGAAAACCCTAAAGTATTAATTGAAACGAGTAAAGGTAATATTACTGTTGAACTAGATGCTGAAAAAGCACCAAAAACAGTAGAAAATTTCCTAAGTTATGTGAAAGATGGCTTTTATAAGGATACTATTTTTCATCGGGTGATTGCTGGTTTTATGATTCAAGGCGGCGGTATGACGGCTGATTTGAGCGAAAAACCAAAGCAAGCCTCGATTAAAAATGAAGCCAATAACGGCCTAAAAAATGCGCGTGGCACGATAGCAATGGCGCGTACTCCTGATCCGCATTCAGCGAGTTCTCAATTTTTCATTAATGTAGTCGACAATGATTTCTTAAACTTCAGAAGTGAAACGCCTCAAGGTTGGGGGTATGCCGTTTTTGGTAAAGTTACTGAAGGGATGGAGGTCGTGGATGCGATTGCCGCCGTTAAAACAGGCGAGAAAAACGGTGTGCCCGATGTACCCGCAGAATCTGTGGTAATGAAAAATGTTCGGGTGCTTGATTAACTAGAGAGTCTTAGGACTTCAACTATTTCATAACAGCTCATTGCCTGTATGAATAAACCGCTACTAAAGGCGTTAGTTAAAACTTTCCTTTAGTAGCGTAGCTAGATTAGTCTTTAAAAGACCTGCTTATAGCTTCTGTGATTGCATATAACTGTCGAAGCTAGCTTCACTCACTCTAAACCATTGATTGGAATCACGACGGAAAGCCGCAAAGTCAGTGTAGATTTTCTTCCAGTTAGCATTCTTCTCGGATAGCTCGGCATACAATTCTTCGGCCGCTTTAAACGCTGCATCCATAATATCTTTGGGCATCTGATGCAGTGTCACACCTTCAGCAATCAGTTCTTTGATCGCTTTATGGTTACGAGCATCGTATTTAGCCTGCATTTCTACATGAGCATAGGTTGAGGCGGCTTGAATAATCGCTTTATTTTCAGCGGATAAGCCATCAAATGCTTTGCTGTTAACATATAGGACTAATTGTGGGCCACCTTCCCACCATGCGGGATACATATAGTTTTTGACAACCTTTTGAAAGCCGAGCTTTTGATCATCATAAGGCCCGACCCATTCGGTGGCATCAATCGTACCTTTTTCCAGTGCTTGATAAATTTCACCGCCCGGAATATTTTGAGGTACACCGCCAATCCGCTCAAGTACTTTACCGCCAAAGCCCCCAATCCGCATTTTCAGACCCTTGATGTCTTCCAAGGTCTTGATGTCATTACGATACCAGCCACCCATTTGAGCACCCGTATTGCCCATTGGGAAGTTAACGATATTGTAGTTTTTGTAAAACTCGCGGAATAAGCTAAGACCATTGCCGTCATAACACCAGGCCGTCATTTGGCGTGAGTTCAGACCGAATGGGATAGCACAATCCATTGCGAAGGTTTCATCTTTACCAAAGAAATAGTAAGGCGCAGTGTGGGCGCATTCGACCGTTCCTTGTTGCACGCCATCCACAACCCCAAAAGGAGGCATCAGCTCTCCACCAGGATGCACAGAAATCTCAAATTTACCACCGGACATTTCTTTTACTTTGGCTGAAAAAGTTTCTGCTGCGCCATAGATGGTGTCTAGGGTTTTAGGGAAACTTGATGCTAAACGCCAACGAATCGCAGGGCTTTCTGCCCGTACTGCGGGGGCTATACCGGTTGCTAAAATACCTGCTAACCCTGCATGTTGAATAAACTTACGTCTTTCCATTCTATCCTCCTCATCAAACAATTAAATCCAACTGAATCAATTAGTTAAGAATAAGCACTTATAGTTAAAAATAAGCGCTTAATTATTTTCTTTAAACGATTTCATAATCGGGTCTTCCTCCGTTTTAGGAGGATCATTTGAGTAAGCACCCGCCCCATAGCCCGATGGTATATTAATCTCAATCGCGTTCAGATCAACATCTGCTTTCTTGTCTAAGTTACCTGTTACCAACTGCGGAAACGCAATAATCATCCCTACCATAATGGCTTGAATAATAATGAAAGGAATCACACCCCGATAAATATCCAAAGTAGCAATAGGGGCAATTTCTTTACGAGTAATCCGATCCATATAGGCTTTCACTGGAGCGACACTGCGGTAATAAAACAGTGAGAAACCCACTGGAGGAGTTAGGAATGAGGTTTGTAGATTCATTGCCAACATCACGCCAAGCCATACGAGGTCAATATTCAAGGCGGTTGCTACCGGAATCAGCAAAGGAATGACAATGAAAGAGATTTCAAAGAAATCCAAGAAAAAGCCCAAGATAAAAACCACGAGGTTAACAAAAATCAGGAAGCCAATAATCCCCCCCGGAATCAGGCTAAACATGCTGTGAATCCACTCAGGGCCATCAACGCCTTGGAAACTTAAGCTAAAAACGGTGGCGCCAATCAAAATAAACATGACAAAACTGGAGAGCTTTAGAGTAGCCTCCATTGCTTGCTTAAGTTGTTCTAAGCCAAGACGACGCCGAGCAGCCGCTAATATTAAAGCGCCAACCGCACCCATTGCACCACCTTCAGTGGGGGTGGCCCAACCCAAGAAAATAGTCCCTAATACCAAGAAAATCAGTGCTAAAGGTGGGATCAAGACAAAAGTCACTTGCTGAGCCATTTTTGATAGCAGGCTAATCCGGCCTTGAGTGATTGAACCCAAAAACCGATTAATCAAAGCTAAGATAAAAGCTGTGCCAATTCCAACCGCCATTGATAAGACCACGACATTATCCAAGGATTGGCCACTGAGTTGAGTTTTGGCGTATAAAACGGCAATAACAGTCGATAGGGCAATTAAAATCCACAGTGAGGTATAACCGGAATGCCCTTTTTCATCACGGAAAACTCGAGCTTCCACAGGTAAAGCCGGGGCTGCTTTGGGGCGAATCAAGGTAACAATTAGAATCCAAAGAACATAAGCGCCAATCAACATCATCGCGGGCATTAAAGCGCCACGATAAAGATCCCCTACACTACGCCCGACTTGATCGGCAATCACGATTAATACCAAAGAAGGTGGTACAATTTGTGCTAAAGTCCCTGAAGCAATAATTGCCCCACTGGCAAGGCGGCGATCATATCCATAGCGCATCATAATAGGCAGGGAAATCAAAGCCATTGAAATAACGGAGGCTGCCACTACCCCCGTGGTTGCTGCCAATAAAGAGCCGACTAGAATAACAGCAAATGCCAAGCCACCGCGCACTGCTCCAAACACCTGACCTATGGTTTCAAGCAAGTCTTCTGCCATCCCCGAGCGCTCTAAGATTAGCCCCATAAAGGTAAAGAAGGGAATAGCGAGTAAGGTATCATTTTTAAGAATACCAATAATGCGTAATGGAAGGGCATTGAGCAAGGACTCCATCCCCGGAACGCCTGCCCAAACCGCTAGCCAGCCAAAGAACAGCCCGCAAGCGCCCAAAGAAAAGGCTAGGGAATAGCCCATCAGTAAAAATACAATCAGCCCACAAAACATAATCGGGGCGAAGTTGGCAACTAAAAACTCTGTCATAGTTATCCTCTGCTGTGGTGATTACTTAGAGCTAAACATCAATGGCGCAATTATTTCTGCCCTTGTAGCTCTTGTTGTTGCTGGATATGCTCAGCCAAGGCTTGTTCTGCATTGACTTCATTCACCTCACCTGGGTCTGGACATAAGCCTTTTAAAAAGCCAATCCGTTTGATGAGTTCAGAAAGGCCTTGTAGACCTAGCAGAAAAAAGCCAATCGGCACTAGCGCATACACAGGCCAGCGAATCAGTCCACCTGCATTTTCAGACATCTCACCCGTTTTATACGTTTGCACTAAAATCGGGAAGATCTCAACGATGACAAAATAAACTAAAGGAAACAAAAACATGACTATCCCGAAGATCTCAATCTTAACTTGAGTCGGGCGGGAGAAGCGGGAGATAAACACATCAATCTTGACATGCCCTTGCTGAAGCATGGTGTACGAAGCACCTAAAAGAAAAACAGCAGCGAATAAATACCATTGTGCTTCTAAGTAGGCGTTAGAGCTGGTATTGAATAGCTTACGAATAATGGCATTACCCGCACTGATTAACACCATCAGCAAGACTAGCCACATCACTGAGCGGCCTATCCAATAACTGAGTTTGTCAATTGCGGACGACAAGGACAATAAGCCCTTCATATGACCTCCTCCTTTCCCAATCTTTGCTGCTTAGACCCAACTTGATTTGTTTTGTTGCCAAAACGATACGCTTGCATCCTACTGCACTTATTACCTAATTAGCAAATCTTAAAATGGTCTGACCACTTGGATTTTTTCCTAAACTAATTATTGTGCTTGGTGCTCGATGTAACGAAGTGCACGCATTCTAATGTACTCTTGAGCTAATTAGCAAATTTTAAACTGGTCTGACCAATTTGAATGACAACACCTTGAGTCAGATAATTGGCAGAGATAAAAAAGCCACTGCTTTTAGACAGTGGCTTTAGTAACAAAACACTAAACCTTGGGTTAGGGCTTAGGTCATGTGATTACCGCCATTACAAGCGAAATTCGCACCGGTGGTAAAGCCTGCTGAATCAGAAGCTAACCAATTTACGATCGAGGCAATTTCCTCTGGAGTGCCTAAGCGCTTGACAGGAATCGTGGCAATGATCTTTTCTAAAACATCTTCACGAATCGCACGTACCATATCGGTTGCAATATAACCGGGGGATACTGTATTGACTGTTACGCCTTTACTTGCGACTTCTTGAGCTAGGGCCATGGTGAAACCATGCATACCTGCTTTTGCAGTTGAATAGTTAGTTTGACCTGCCTGACCTTTTTGACCATTGACAGATGAGATATTAATGATACGACCCCAGCCCTGATCGGTCATATCATCCACCACTTGTTTAGTGACATAGAATAAAGAGTTCAGATTGGTATCAATAACCGCTTTCCAATTCTCGAGGGTCATTTTGCGGAACATACCATCTTTGGTAATGCCTGCATTATTGACTAGAACACTGACTACACCGAGATCCGATTTAACTTTGTCAAAAGCTGCTTTGGTACTATCCCAATCAGAGACATTGCCTTCAGAGGCATGGAATTCAAAACCTAATTCCTTTTGTTCTCCAAGCCAGCGATCTTTCCGTGGTGAATTCGGGCCACAACCCGCTACCACGATAAAACCTGCATTCGACAAGGTTTGGCAAATCGCTGTACCAATCCCACCCATACCACCCGTAACATAAGCTACTTTTTGAGTCATGTGACTTTCCTCCTGATTATTGGTTTGGAATACGAACTATATAATAGATTTCAGTTTGCACAACAGAGTAATATCATCGAGAAGTTACTGTTTCTATCTCACTTACCACCACAGTATGCAAAGCGCAAGCCCATAAGCTCGCTAGGTTTCTGGGTTTAGGAGCGCTTGTGAGTGAGTTTCAGTGCACTGAATTTGCTTTTAACTCAATAAGCAAATTTCTAGGCACATAAATTGCTTGTTAGCTAATAACATTAAAAAGGGAAGCTGTGTATGAATCAGGAGTGGAGCTGTTATAACCCGCAGCCGTTTCATGACGAGCTAATGCTTGCTTGTCAAGAAAGTCGGCCACATAGCCGAAAGTTAGTTGATTATCTGCAGAATTTAAGCCGAGCAGAGTTTTGCCATCGAGTGGCAGAGTCTGAGCGTGTTATTCGTGAAATGGGGATTACCTTCACGATTTATAGTGATGCGGGCAATATTGACCGCGCTTGGCCATTTGATCTAATTCCTCGAGCTATTTCCGGTAGTGAATGGGGTCGCACAGAAACAGGGCTAAAACAACGTATCCGTGCACTCAATTTGTTCATTCAGGATGTTTACAATGAACGGCGGGCGATTCGCGATGGGGTGATCCCTGAGGAAGTGGTAATGCAATCCAAAGGGTATCGCGAAGCTTGCGTCGGCATGACTCCCCCGCATGGCGTGTGGGCGAATATTTGTGGTTCGGATTTGGTGCGGCATAGTGATGGTATTATGTATGTGCTGGAAGATAATTTGCGTGTCCCTTCTGGCGTGGCTTATATGTTAGAAAATCGGCGCATTACCAAACGAGTATTGCCTGATATTTTTAATTTATTGCCAATTAGCCCCGTTAGCCCTTATCCCGAACAGTTGTATACCATGTTGGCATCTTTACGCCCTGATTTAGAGCAACCAACCATCGCTTTGCTCACTCCTGGTATTTATAACTCTGCTTATTTCGAACATGCCTATTTAGCGCAGCAAGCGGGCTTAGTATTACTAGAGGGCGCTGATTTAATGGTGGGTAAAGACAATTATGTCTATATGAAAACCATTCAAGGCCCTGAGCGTGTGGATGTGATTTATCGGCGGATTGATGATGATTTCATTGATCCTGAAGTCTTCCGTAAAGATTCTATGCTCGGTATTCCGGGGATTATGCGTGCTTGGCGAGAGGGGAAGGTAGCGATTGCGAATGCACCCGGTTGTGGTGTGGCGGATGATAAAGTGATCTATGCTTATGTGCCCGATATGATCCGCTATTTCTTAGGCGAAGAGCCGTCTTTACCCAATGTACCTACTTGGGTTTGCCGCAAACCGGAAGATCGGGCTTATGTTTTAGAGCATTTAGCCGAGTTAGTGGTTAAACCTGCGAATGAGTCCGGTGGTTATGGCATGTTAGTCGGCCCCCATTCGACCCCAGAGAAAGTTGAAGAATTCCGTACTCTGATTCAAGAAAACCCCAATAATTATATTGCCCAACCGACTTTGAGCTTATCGGTGAATCCGACTTGGTGTGGCGATAAGATTGCACCACGACATTTAGACCTGCGGCCTTTTATTTTAAGTGGTAAGGATATTTATGTAACGCCAGGCGGTTTAACTCGGGTGGCAATGGTGGAGGGGTCGCTCGTTGTGAACTCATCTCAAGGTGGGGGCAGTAAAGATACTTGGATTGTAGATGACCAAGCTTGGGAAGGGGGTGTGCAATGATGTTATCGCGGGTTGCAGAACGGGTTTATTGGATGGCTCGTTATTTAGAGCGAGCTGATAATACAGCACGCTTGATTAGTGCTCATACCATGCTATTAATGGACTTGCCAGAAACTTTAGAGTTTGATTGGTTTACGCCGGTGGTAATTTTTAATGCGGAAGAGCAATACCGCGCCACTTATCCGACGATCAGCGAAGAGCATGTTATGCATTTTCTGATTGCTGATCGGGATAATCCTTCTTCACTATTAGGTTCATTCGCGAATGTGCGCGAAAATGTGCGTACCTCCTTAGATTTATTACCAGAGGTCATTTGGGAGCAAGTTAATCAGACCTATTTGCAGCTACAAGCAGCTTTACCTTCTTTAAGTAGTCGGCATAGTCGACAACGAGTTTTGCGGGATGTAATGGCAGCTTGCCAGCGGATTCGTGGGGTATTAGAAAACCATTTAAGCCGTGATCATGCGTTTGACTTTATTCAAATTGGTAGGCATGTCGAACGTGCCGATATGACTAGCCGTACCTTAGAAATGACCTCGCTTTTATTAGCCGAAGATCGCAGTCATGCACTGCGCCGCTATGAAAGTATTCTGTGGGCAAGTTTGCTCTCCGCTTTAGGGGCGCAACAAATGTATTTACGGCATAAAAACTCACGAGTTATTGCTCGGGATGTACTTGAGTTTCTTTGCCAAGATTTAAAATTTCCGCGTTCTTTACTCTATTCTTTAACCGGTGTTAATTTTTACTTAGCACGCTTACCTGAACCCGATCAGGTACTTGTGATGAGCTCTCGTATCACTGAGCAATTTGCACAGCAAGATATTAGTGCCATTCCGGTCGATCAAATTCATCGGTTTATGGATCGACTGCAGGCTAATTTAACCGTACTACATGGTGAAATTGCGCATACTTGGTTTTATCCAGAAACGGATTTTTCACAAGTGCAAATACAGGCACAGCATTAAGCGAGGGCTTTCATGAGTATCCAAGTTGCAATTCACCATAAAACGGTCTATAAATTTGACCAGTTTATTAATGTTTTTCCACATGTGATTCGCTTGCGGCCTGCTGCGCATTCACGTACCCCTATTCATGCTTATTCATTAACGATTGGTGCGACTCAATATTTTATTAACTGGCAACAAGATGTTTTTGGTAATTATCTAGCACGCTTAGTTTTTCCTGAGCGCTTAAAAGAGCTGAGCATCGAAGTTAATTTAATCGCGGATATGGTGTCGATTAATCCTTTTGATTTCTTTGTAGAGGAATATGCAACTCAGTATCCGTTTGAATATAAAGAGAACCTAAAAAAAGAGCTACAGCCTTATTTAGAAATCACCGAATCAGGTGAGTTATTAATGGCTTGGATTGCTTCAGTTAAGCGTGATCAGCAAAATATCAATGATTTTTTAGTCTATCTAAATCAGCGTTTGCAAAAGGATATTGCTTATAATATTCGTATGGAACCGGGGGTGCAAAGCTGTGAAGAAACGCTAACGATTCGGCGGGGTTCTTGTCGGGATACCGCTTGGTTATTGGTGCAAATATTACGGCATTTAGGTTTAGCGGCACGCTTTGTTTCAGGTTATTTGATTCAACTGACGGCTGATCAAAAGTCTTTAGATGGTCCAAGTGGCCCAGAAGCTGATTTCACTGATTTACATGCATGGACGGAGGTCTATGTACCTGGTGCAGGCTGGATTGGGCTTGACCCCACTTCAGGCTTATTTGCCAGCGAAGGGCATATTCCGTTGGCGTGTACGCCCGATCCTGCTTCAGCAGCACCTGTCGAGGGGGCGACGGGCGTTTGCCAAGTCAGTTTTGAATATGAAAATAGTGTGCGTCGTATCCATGAAGACCCTCGGGTAACGAAGCCTTATACCGATGTGCAATGGGCAAAAATCTTAGCTTTGGGTGAGCAAGTTGAGCAGGACTTAAAAGCTCAGGATTTACGCTTGACGATGGGGGGGGAGCCAACCTTTGTTTCTATTGATGATATGGATTCGGCTCAATGGAATACAGCGGCTTTAGGTGAACATAAGCGCTCCTTAGCTGGGGTACTTTTGAAAAAAATGCAAGCCCATTTTGCTCCGCATAGTGTGTTGCAATATGGGCAAGGCAAATGGTATCCGGGAGAGCCTTTCCCGCGTTGGGCTTTAGGTTGTTTCTGGCGACCGGATGGGAAGCCGGTGTGGTTGGATCAGCAATGGTTGGCAGAAGATGGCAAAGATTATGGCTTAACCGAAGCTGATGCTAAACGCTTCACTGAAACACTGTGTAGTAGTTTAGGGATTGCGCCCCGCTATCTGCGAGCAGGCTATGAAGACCGCTTATATTATTTATGGAAAGAGTCTAATCAGCCGCCGAATGTTGATTGGCTAACCCTGAATCTACGTGATAGCAAGCATCGCAATGATTTAGTGCTGAGTTTACAGCGTGGTTTGGATACGCCAACAGGTTTTGCATTACCCTTGAGTTGGAGTCATGAACAACAGCGTTGGATCGGCACGCCTTGGTATTTCCGCCGTGAAGAGATGTATTTAATTCCGGGTAATTCGCCGATGGGTTTTCGTTTGCCCCTCGATTCCTTAGTGTGGGCAGCAGAAACTGAGCGCGATGTTGAAAGCCAACCTTGCCCCTTTGAAGATAAACCGGCTTTACCGGATTTTCATGCAGAGGCAGCAAAAGTAGTCACAGCTGAACCTCAGGAAAAAGACCCTCTTTATGCAAGTTGGTATGATATTCCACGCACTGCGATTTGTGTGGAGGTACGCCAAGGCCGTTTGCATGTTTTTCTTCCTCCCTTAAATTATCTTGAGCATTATTTAGAGTTATTAGCGCATCTAGAAAAAACAGCCGCTCAACTCAAGATGCCGATTATGCTGGAAGGTTATGAGCCACCTTCAGATCCACGCCTGAAGTCTTTTAAAATTACGCCTGATCCGGGCGTGATTGAGGTAAATATTCATCCAGCCGCCGATTGGCAATCCTTAGTTGAAAATACGGAAGTGCTGTATGAGTTGGCGCGTGAATCGCGTTTAGGCACAGAAAAGTTTATGTTGGATGGTCGCCATACCGGTACAGGAGGTGGTAATCATGTCACGCTGGGAGCTGCGACCCCAAGCGATAGCCCTTTCTTACGTCGTCCCGATTTATTGCGCAGTTTATTGACTTATTGGCAGCATCATCCGGGATTGTCTTATCTATTTTCTGGGATGTTTATTGGCCCGACCAGTCAAGCACCGCGGGTGGATGAGGCACGCAATGAAAGCTTATATGAGCTAGAAATTGCCTTCCAGCAAATGCCAGAGGGTGAGATTCAGCAGCCTTGGTTGGTGGATCGATTGCTGCGTAATTTATTGGTGGATATTACGGGGAATACGCATCGTTCAGAGTTTTGTATTGATAAGCTCTATTCGCCAGATTCTTTGAGTGGTCGCCAAGGTTTAGTGGAGCTGCGGGCTTTTGAAATGCCGCCCCATGCGCGGATGTCGATTATGCAGATGCTCTTGGTACGAGCCTTGGTCGCCCGTTTCTGGAAAAATCCGTATAAGCATAAATTAGTGCGTTGGGGCACAGAGCTACATGATCGCTTTATGCTTCCCTTTTATGTTGAGCAAGACATGAAAGAGGTCTGTGAAGAGTTACAGCTAGCCGGTTATGACTTTGATCCTGCATGGTTAGAGCCTTTCCAAGAGTTTCGTTTCCCTGTGTATGGGCGAGTACAATACCGTGGGATTGAAATTGAACTGCGTGCCGCTTTAGAACCTTGGCATATCTTAGGTGAAGAGCTAAGTAATACCGGTACGGCGCGTTTCGTGGACTCCTCAATGGAACGTTTGCAGATTAAAGTCACCGGCTTAACAGGGTCGCGTTATATTATTGTCTGTAATGGAGTTGAGATTCCTCTGCGTAAAACCGAGGTACATGGGCAGTATGTAACGGGGATTCGTTATCGGGCTTGGCAACCACCGTCCGCATTGCATCCGACCATTGGGGTACATTCACCGCTGGTCTTCGATATTGTCGATACTTGGAATCATCGCTCCATTGGTGGCTGTGCTTATCATGTGGTACATCCGGGTGGGCGTAGTTATGAGACTTTCCCAGTGAATGCTTTTGAAGCTGAAGGGCGGCGGATTTCACGTTTCCGCGCAGATATGGATATTATGCAGGATCGTCAACCTGTCCTAGAGCCAAAGCTGTTTAGTTCATCTGCGACCCGTACTTTCTTAGCACAAGGCAGTGAACCCGGAGCCGTCATGGAATTAAAACCTGCGAAGATAAATTCAGAGTATCCACATACCTTAGATTTGCGACGTAATTAAAGGTAAGTGTTCCTCTCTATCGAGCTTGTATCTTTAGCTCAAGGCCAGTTAATCACTGGCCTTCAGTATTTAAGTTTTAAGCAGATTCAAACAGATTCAGGGTCTGCTTTGCCTGCTTAGTTGGGTAAAGGCAGTGGTGGCATGGCGCGGAAGGCATTATACAATTGACTCGCCCATTGCTGGCGAATTTGCAGCAAATACGGATGATCAGGGCCAAATCGATAATGCGACTGAATCACTAAGGCATCTTTACGATACATTAATACTTCAATGGGTGGGCCGACACTGGCATTACTTTTCATGGTAGAGTCCATTGAAATGAGTGAGCAAACAGCGGCATCTTCCAAGGTGGTTTCTAGATCAATAAAACGATCTAACACCGGTTTACCGTATTTACTTTCGCCAATTTGCAGATAAGGTGTCTCTTCTGAGGTCGTAATATGATTACCTTGAGGGTAGATCATAAAAGCCCGCACTCGCCCCCCTCGAATTTGCCCTGCTAAAATCAATGAGGCATCCGGTACAAACCCCGAGTTTTCTGTGTAGCGACGAATACGATTGACTAATAAGTCACCTACGTAATCAGCAATATCTCCCATATAATTTAGGTTGTTCAGATTAGTTTTACTATCATCACGAATATCACGTTGGACTTGCTCAACCACGCTTTGGGTGGTAGCAAGGTTGCCTGCTGTCATCAGGACGATAAAG
>JBJOOT010000099.1:0-12550 GCA_046051185.1 Pseudomonadota bacterium
GTTGGTAAAGCTGGATCTTTGCTCGTATTGTATATACAACCACTTAGCAGCGTCATGCTTAGAACACTGGCGGATAATAAGGTGTAATAGTTGCGCATTTAATGCTCCATCGCATTAAGTGAATTGGGGTTAGTGATCATAACATGCCTCTGCAAAATCGTATTGTTTGCTTATTAAGCTAGCTATCAAACGCTGTCTAGCGGACTCATCCTTTTGTAATGTACTGCAAATTGTCCTTTGCGGGCATAAAATCTACAATATACACTGCTTGGATGATACATAATTTTAAATGCATTAGGGGAGGAGAGAAGCATGGAAAAAGTATGGCAACAACACTATCCAGAGGGTGTACCACTAGAAATTGATACACATATTTATAATTCACTGCAAGATGTCTTTTTACAAAGTACGCGGCGTTTTGCTGATTTACCCGCTTATGTGAATTTAGGTAAAAGCATTAGCTATGCCGAAGTTGAAGTTTTAACAGCTTATTTTGCAGCCTATTTGCGGCATGAGGTCGGCTTAAAAAAAGGTGATCGTATTGCGATTATGATGCCTAATTTAATTCAGTACCCCATTGTCTTGTTTGCAGCTTTTCGCGCGGGTTTAATTGTTGTTAATACTAATCCTCTTTATACGGATCGTGAATTAAAACATCAATTAAAGGATTCGGGTGCAGTGGCGATTGTTATTTTAGAGAACTTCGCTTCCACTTTAGAAGATGTATTAGCAGATACTCAAGTCAAAACCGTGGTTACTACACGGATTGGCGATATGCTTGGTTTAAAAGGGCATTTAGTCAATTTTGTGGTCAAATATATTAAAAAGATGGTGCCGGCTTTTTCACTGCCAACAGCGATTAGCTTTAAAGAGGCTTTACGTAAAGGAAGAAATCATCCGTTTAAAGATGAAAAAATCGAACATGAAGATATTGCCTTTTTACAATATACTGGGGGTACAACAGGGGTAGCCAAAGGGGCTATGCTGACGCATCGTAATATGATCGCTAATCTATTACAGGCTGAGGCTTGGACAGCGCGTGATTTAGCCCCCGGTAAAGAAATTTTTATTGCCGCTTTGCCGCTCTATCATGTCTTTGCTTTAACTGCGAATGCTCTATTTGCCTGTAAGCTAGGCGCAAAAACGATCTTAATTACTAATCCACGTGATTTTCCTGCCTTCGTCAAAGAACTCAAAGCGGAGAGATTTTCGTTTATTACCGGTGTTAATACCCTATTTAATGCTTTATTAAATACTTCAGGCTTTGATGAAGTTGATTTTTCGGGTTTGAAAATCACCTTAGGGGGCGGAATGGCAGTGCAAAAAGCCGTTGCAGATCGTTGGCAAGCAACTACAGGATGTGTACTACTTGAGGCTTATGGCTTAACTGAAACCTCGCCTGCTGTTTGTATCAATCCAGTCAATTTGCAAGCTTATAACGGTATGATTGGCTTACCTATTTCGTCTACTTCTGTAGAAATTCGTGATTTAGAGGGTAAGGTCTTAAACCTCAACGAAGTGGGTGAGCTTTGGGTTCAAGGCCCTCAAGTGATGAAAGGTTATTGGCAGCGTCCTGAGGATACCGCGAAGGTGATTGATGCAAAAGGCTGGCTGCGTACTGGTGATATAGGCTTTATCAATGAAAATGGTTATGTCAAATTAGTTGATCGCTTAAAAGACATGGTATTGGTTTCAGGGTTTAATGTTTATCCGAATGAAGTTGAAGATGTTTTAGTCTCTAATCCCAAAGTTTTAGAGGCTGGCGTGATTGGTATACCGGATGGTGCCGCTGGTGAAGCAGTTAGAGCTTTTGTGGTTAAGAAGGACGAAAGTTTGACAGAGGCTGAGTTAATGGCTTGGTGTAAAGATCAATTAACCGGTTATAAACGTCCGAAATCCATTATTTTTGTTAAAGAATTGCCAAAAAGTAATGTAGGTAAAATTTTGCGCCGTGAATTGCGTAATTTGAATCCCTAGGATCTTGAGTGATTGATTTTGAGTTTTTCACTAAAAAGCGGCAGCTTTCTAAAGCAGCACTAATAAGTTTGTTTTTATTAGTTGCCGTTTTAGTGATTACTACGGTTTATTTTTCTGTTAGTTATTCCGCACAAGCACGGTTGCAAGACAGTGCTAAAAACTACCTCACTCGTTTTACAAGCTCTTTAGATGCTGCTTTAGCGCGACATAGTTATTTACCGATTTTACTTGCACAAGAACCTATTATTCAGGATTACTTACAAAAAAAGCCGGAGGCTATTAGTACTCAGCAGCTTAATTTATATTTAGAGCGTATTAATCAAATTGCAGGTACTTTAGATGTTTATTTAATGCTCCCGAATGGTGATACGATAGCGGCAAGTAATTGGGCTAAAGAACAGAGTTTTATTGGAAAAAACTTTGCATTTCGACCCTATTTTCAAAAAGCAATACAAGGTAATTTAGGCCGTTATTATGCAGTAGGGACAACTTCTAATGAGCGTGGTTATTATTTTTCTTATTTAGTTAGTGATGAGGCACAACATGCTTTAGGGGTTATTACTGTTAAGGTTAATATCGCAGAGATAGAATCTCTTTGGAAATCAGAGCGGATTAATTTTTTAGTGACTGATTCAGAAGGGATTGTTTTTTTAGCCAGTCAAGATAATTGGCGATTCAAAACGATTAAGCCACTGACCGAGCTACGCCGCCAAGCGATTCGTGACGTGAAGCGTTATTTAGACCATGCTTTAGAGCCGTTAGCGGATTTTCAATGGTCGCCTCGCCTCGAGACCTATCAAGCCGTTTGGTTGCAGGGTAAGCATTATTTGCTGGCGGCACATAGTATGGAAGAGGCCGATTGGGAAGTTTATGTCTTATTAGATTGGCAAGAAGTAACACGACCTGCCGCAATTGCTGGGGTATTAGCGACGGTGCTTTGCTTATTGACCAGTTTATTGCTGCTTCTCTTATGGAAAAATCAGGCACAGCGCAGGCGTTATAAACAAGCTATTTTAGAGGCGCTTGAGTCTAAAGTAGAAGAACGTACCCGCGAATTACGTCTAGCTCAGGAGGAGTTGGTGCAAGCTGCGAAAATGGCAGCATTAGGGCAATTATCGGCGGCAATTAATCATGAATTGAATAATCCTCTCGGTGCGATTCGAGCTTATGCTGATAATGCGAGTCAATTTTTGGAGCGGGGTCATCCTGAGTTTGCTAAAGCTAATTTACAGGAAATTTCTGGGTTAACCGAGCGGATGGCGACCATTACGCGGCAATTAAAAATCTTTTCACGTAAGAGTAGTGGGTGTATTAGCGATTGTCGCTTGCCAGTCGCACTTGATTCTGCTTTTTTGATTATTCGTCCGAAACTATCGCAAACGACGGTTCGTTTGCATCATCACTATGATAATAATCTCCAATGGGTACGAGCTGATTTGGTTTGGTTAGAACAAATTTTAGTGAATTTGCTCAGTAATGCGATTGATGCAGCCGCTGAGCAAGTGGATGGTCAAGTTTGGCTGAGTACTCAGCGGGTGGAAAACAAAGCCTGTATTCAGGTGCGAGATAATGGTACAGGGATTCAAGCTCAAGATATGCCCCATTTGTTTGAACCATTTTTTACCACCAAAGCTTTAGGCAAAGGCTTGGGCTTGGGCTTGTCGATTTCATATCGTTTAGCTAAAGATATGCAGGGTGAATTATCGGCTGAAAATGCACCGGATGCTGGGGCGATTTTTAGCCTGCTGTTGCCATTAGCAGAAACTTCAATGGAGATTGAATATGACTAAGCTGCTGTTAGTGGATGATGAAAAAATCATTCGAGATTCAGTCGGCCAGTCCTTGTTATTAGCCGGTTTTGAGGTGGAAACCTTTGCCAGTGCTGCGGAGGTCTTGCCTAAATTAGAGGTGGATTTTGATGGCCTGCTAATTGCCGATATTCGTATGCCCGACATGGATGGCTTAGAGCTGATGGAGCAAGTTCATCAGTTAGATGCTGATTTGCCAGTCATTTTGATTAGTGGACATGCGGATGTTGCTTTGGCTGTGAATGCTATTCGTGATGGTGCGTATGATTTACTTGAAAAACCCTTCGCCACCAATGAGCTGGTTGAAACGGTCAAGCGTGCTTTAGAAAAGCGCCGCCTGACTTTAGAGAATCGTGCTTTAAAAGCGGAGCTGGCTGAACAGCAAACTCGTTTGGGACCTCGGATTATTGGGCAAGCTCCAAGTATTGTAGCTTTACGTAAAATGATTGCACGGATTGCCAATGTGGATGCTGATGTCTTGGTTTGGGGAGAAACGGGCACAGGTAAAGAATTAGTTGCGCGTTCTTTACATGAGCAAAGTAAACGTCGTAATCATAATTATGTTGCTATCAATTGCGGTGCGATTCCGGCTAATTTAATCGATAGTGAATTATTTGGGCATGAAGCAGGGGCTTTTACAGGTGCAAAAGGCTTAAGAATTGGTAAGTTTGAGCATGCAAATGGCGGTACTTTATTTTTAGATGAAATTGAAAGTATGCCCTTGACCACACAAATGCCTTTGTTACGAGTATTACAAGAGCGACATATTGAACGCTTAGGTTCAAATCAATTATTGCCTTTGGATATTCGCGTGGTTGCCGCAACCAAGATTGATTTAAAAGAAGCAGCTGAGCGTGCTGAATTTCGCCGTGATTTATATTACCGCTTAAATGTAGTGACTTTAGAAGTGCCCCCCTTACGAGCGCGTCGAGAAGATATTCCCATGCTCTTTCAGCATTTTATGTTGATAGCAGCGGCTCGCTCTGAACTTGAAGTCCCGCCTTTGGCCAGTAAGGCTTTACATGTTCTGTTAGGTCATGATTGGCCGGGGAATATTCGGGAGTTACGTAATATTGCTGAGCGTTATGTCCTATTAGGCGATGCTTATAGCTATGATCTAGCAGCACTAATGAATGCAGGCGGTGTACCGGATGGTCTGTCATTGGCTGATCAAGTCGCCTATTATGAAAAAGCACTGATTGAGCAAACCCTGAATCGCTATAACGGAAATATCAAATTAACGATGGAAGCCTTGGATATTCCACGTAAGACGCTCTCGGACAAAATGCGCAAATATGGACTGGAGCGTGGGCAGTTTTTTTGAGTATAGTAGGCTAGTCTTTCAAAATGGGTAAATATTCTAGCAAGTTGTTTGAGCTGAGAGAGATCGTAGATTCGATTAAGTTCTTTTTATCACTCAGCGCTAGGTTTGTTTTAATTGATTACCCTGAGTAGTTCTGCTTGAACACTATTTAAATCAACCTTGTTCTTGTATAGTATGCTCTATATGAACTCTTCTATCTGTTTTACACATTTCGCCAAGGCTTGGCTAGGCTTCTGCGTTTATACACAGGGCAGCTAGGTTTTTGTCTTTTTTATTAGCTGCGGGATCACCCTCAGCTTATTAGTCTTAATCCCGCAGCTTTACACGGAGCACATCATGCGGGAGCAAGTCAGTTCTTATTCAGAGCAGTATAATTTTCGGTTAGGTTTATTGTATGCTTTTGCTGGTACAGCTTTATTTGCACTGAAATCTATTTTGATTAAGCTTGCCTATACTCAAGGCATTGATACAGTTACCTTACTGGCTTTACGTATGTTGGTTGCTGCCCCATTTTATCTAGGGATGCTCTTATGGCTGCTTTATAAGACTTCAGTGGTTCTACCTAATCGAAAGGATTTGTTAGCGATTCTGGTGTTAGGGGCAACTGGTTATTACGTCTCTTCTTATTTTGATATGCAGGGCTTGAATTATATCTCTGCTCAGCTTGAGCGTTTGATCTTGTATACCTATCCGCTGATGACAGCTTTACTGGGGTGGTTTTTACTGCGGGAAGTGATCACTCGGCGCATTATCATGGCTTTAATCCTCACTTATGGCGGGGTACTCTTGCTCTATGCCTATGAGGCTAATTTAGGTGGAGATAATGTCAATTTAGGTGTATTGCTTGTCACGATTTCGGCGTTGATGTTTGCAGTCTATTTGGTATATAGCAAGCCTCTAATCAATCGAGTGGGAAGTCTTTTATTCACCAGTTTGGCAATGCTTGCAGCAACAGTTTGTGTGTTGACTCACTTTGTATTAACACATCCCTTGAGTGCTTTAGAGGTCAATGCGAGGACTGGTTTGTATGCCGTATTGCTGGGCTTTTTTAGTACGGTTTTACCGAGTTTTATGCTTACTGAGGCAGTGGCACGGATTGGTGCAGCGCGTGCAAGTATGATGGGCACTACTGGACCGATGATCACTATTCTGCTGGCGGTGATATTTCTTGGCGAATCCTTTACTTGGGTTCATTTAGCGGGGATGTTGTTGGTGTTGATGGGAGTCAGCTTACTAAGTAAAAAATAAGATTTATGACAAGAGGGAAACTCCATCCTTGGAGGTTGCGTTCCCTGAGCTTATTAAACCATTAATTGATTATGAATTCATAGGAATACCCGAACCGTTCTTAAGATTATTTTGTAAACGGGCGTCCTTACACTTCTCAGGTATGACCTACGATCAAAGAGTTAACGGTGTTTGGATGATTTGCCAAAATATCGTGTTAAACAGGTTTTATATGAGGCTGATCACAGGCGATCCGTGTAAAAAAGCAAGCAAACCTGCTATGTTTGTTTGGATTGATCATTACTTGGGTGAGGTGGCCGATGTTGACGTTTAATTTTTTACTCACATCATTAATTGTGGTGTTAATTCCAGGCCCCGGTGTATTGTTTACAGTCACAACTGGGCTTATGCAAGGACGCAAAGCTAGTTTTTATGCAGCCTTAGGTTGCACTTTAGGTATTTTGCCACATTTATTGGCGAGTATTTTAGGTCTAGCGGCTCTCTTGCATGTGAGTGCAGTCGCTTTCCAACTCCTGAAGTTTGCAGGGGTTGCTTACTTGCTTTATCTGGCCTATTTAACATGGCGCGATCGCGAGGCCTTTAAGTTTGCGCAAGAGCCAACGCAAGCACAGGCGAGTAGCCTAGTCGTGAAAGCCTTTTTAATGAATATTCTCAATCCAAAATTATCTATTTTCTTTTTGGCCTTTTTGCCGCAGTTTGTTAGCCCTGACGCTAGTTCGGCCTTATTGCAAATGTTGCTACTAAGTGCCGTTTTCATGTTGATGACCTTTGTGGTTTTCTTATTTTATGGTGTGTTGGCCAATGCTTTCCGCCAGTTTGTATTGCAGTCCGTTCGTGTACAAACTATCTTACGGCGTAGCTTTGCAGCAGCCTTCGCAGGCTTAGGTATTAATTTGGCTTTTTCAGAGCGCTAAGCAGTGATCATCGTTAACGAAGCTTAGTTTGGCTGAATCTTGTATGAAATCAGTTATCTAGCCTAGGTGGAATAGACCTAGGCAGTTAACCTGCTCTTTGGAGATAGATGTTTGACCCTCTAGAGTTTAGCTGTTATTAATGTCTCTACTCATTCGTTATTTATCAATTGTAATTAGTTTTAATTAAATTGATAGCCGCTAGGAGGAGGTGGTTTGATGAGTTACGTTACTATAACTTGCCAAATTAATTCAGCGATCCCTGCCTGTTCTTTTGCTTGGCTATTTAATTACCTACCCCAGCCTAACTTTAATTTAAAGCGCCCTTTTAGGAGCGCTCAGCTAGAAAATAAACAGGAGCTCTTATGAAACGGAGAAGGTTTCTCACGAATACATTAGCCATTAGTGCAGCCGGTATTGCGATTAGCAGTGGCTTAGTAAGCCCTAACTTAGCCGTGGCCGCTGAAGAACCCGCCACGAATCCTTTCACAGCTAAAACCTTGGATGAAGCCTTAAAGCTGATTAATGCAACCGATTCCAAGCCTTCCACAGATATTCAACTTAAAGCCCCCGAAATTGCTGAAAATGGGGCGGTTGTGCCGCTGACGGTGAGTTCTAGTTTAGCTGGAGTCACGGGGATCAGTATTATAGTGGCTAATAATCCAACTCCTTTAGCGGCTACTTTTACTATTCCTGAAGGTACTGCGGCTGAAGTATCTACTCGCATTAAGATGGCTAAAACCTCTGATGTAATTGCCTTAGTGCAAACTAAAGATGGGCTGTTTAGTGCTAAACAGGAAGTGAAAGTGACCATTGGTGGTTGTGGCGGTTAATACAGCTAGGAGGTGGATTGAGATGGCGAGCATAAAACTTAAAGCAAAAGCAATTGATGGTGGCTTGATCGAAGTCAAAGCCCTGATGACTCACCCGATGGAAACGGGTCTGCGGAAGGATTCTGCTGGAGAGTTAGTTCCAGCGCATTACATTACTGAGGTCGTGGTCACAGCCAATGACAAGGAAGTATTGAAAACCAACTGGGGTGGTTCTGTTTCGAAGAATCCTTATTTATCTTTCAATTACAAGGGTGCAGTAGGCGATAAGCTGAAGCTAACTTGGAAAGACAATAAAGATGGGACGGATTCAGCCGAAATTGCAGTTGAGTAAGCAATTGAATACGTTGTAACTGTAGCGCTAGGAGAGGAACAATCAATGGTTAAATTATTGCTACCCGGGCTGCTAATCAGCAGTTTAGCGCTCACTGCTGCGTATGCAGCGAGCGAGCCGAATGCAGATGCTTATCGTCAGATGACCTACGGTGACCGTGACGCAAATCCCGCCTTACTTGTGGTTGATCGAGGTGAGGAGCTGTTTAAAGAAAAGCGTGGCTCAAAAAATGTTTCAATGGAGGAGTGCGATTTTGGTTTAGGCAAAGGGGTGGTCAAGGGTGTTTATGCTGAGTTGCCCCGCTATTTTAAAGATACTGATCGGGTACAAGATTTAGAATCGCGCATGATTAGCTGCATGATAACCGTGCAAGGCTTTGATGAGGCAGAGCTAAAGAAAAAGACCTATGCCAATGAAAAGGCGAATGAAGATAACACTGACTTAGAAGCGATCGCTGTCTACATTGCCTCCCAATCGGATGGGATGAAAATCAATCCTCCGACCGATAACCCTAAAGAGCAAGAGATGATTAAGGTTGGTGAAGCCTTATTTTATCATCGTGCAGGGCCATTAGATTTTTCCTGTGCTTCTTGTCATGGGGCGGATAATAAACGTATCCGTTTACAAAATCTGGGTAATTTCTCTAAGGCGGGTCCTGATGCCCAAAAAGCGATTGGGGGTTGGCCGACTTATCGGGTATCACATGCTGCGGTACGTACCATGCAACATCGTATTTGGGATTGCGAAGGGCAAATGCGTTTGCCAGATACAGAGTACGGTGCGCCTTTGAGTGTGGCCTTGATTGCGTATCTGACTGCACAAGCGAAAGGTGGCACTTATGTTTTACCCGGCATGTCACGCTAAGGAGCAAGGGTTATGAAAAAAACATTACTAGCGAGCTTAAGTTTAGCTGTACTTGCGAGTGTAGCTTGGGCTGCAGACGATGATAAACAAATTCAAGCATTAGTTGATCAATACATTGCTACGGGTTATCAGCAAGGTGAAAAGCAGCATTTAGAACGTTTAAAGCAAGATGAGACCTTGCTGGTTTGTTCAGAAACTCGTAATCAGCCTTCAGTTGACCAAGCCAAAGCGATTATGGAGCGTGAGAAAGCGACCATTAAATATCCTGCTGATAACAAGATGCTGGGGAATTGGGAAAAGGGTAAAGAAGTCTTTAATACGGGCTTTGGGATGCGGGTCGGCGTTATTGCTCCTGATAAGGCCGATAAACCGCGTGGTGGTAATTGTTATGCTTGCCATGCGGCTGATCCTAAAGAGGTGGCGGCGGGTAATATTGGCAACTCCTTAACAGGTTACGGCAAAATGCGCGGTAATACGGAGGCAACCGTTAAGTATACTTACGAAAAGATCTTCAATTCGCAGACTTATATGGCCTGCTCAAATATGCCCCGCTTTGGGCATAACGGTGTACTGACACCGGAGCAAATTGCTGATTTAGTTGCTTTCCTCATCGATCCTGCATCGCCAGTGAATAAGTAATCAGAACGGGGCGCTCAAGTGTTTCGAACTTGAGCGTTTAATCCAAAACGCTTTCTAGTTTAGGGGATGAGCGAATGGGCATGAATCGCCGTGAGTTTTTGCAATTATTAGCGGCTGCGAGTGTAGCAGGTTTTCATTTGAATCCACGCTTGAGTTTCGCTGCCAATCAACCAACGAATCCCTATGAATTACCTGCATTTGGTAATGTTTCTTTGCTGCATTATACCGATTGCCATGCCCAGCTTTTACCCATTTATTACCGTGAACCCAATGTTAATTTAGGCATCGCGGGCATGTTGGGTAAGCCCCCTCATTTAGTGGGAGAGAATTTTTTAAAGTTTTATCAGCTTGAACCGAAAAGCTTAGCAGCTCATGCGTTTACCTATTTAGATTTTGCCGAAGCGGCCAAGCAATACGGCAAAGTGGGTGGCTTTGCGCATTTAAAGACTTTAGTTGATCAAATCCGCGCTCAGCGCAAAGGTGCTTTATTACTCGATGGCGGGGATACTTGGCAAGGCTCATGGACTTCACTCAAAACGAAGGCTCAAGATATGGTGGATGCCCAATTAGCCTTGGGGGTGAATGTGATGACTGCCCATTGGGAAATGACTTATGGGGCGGATCGAGTCAAAGAAATTATTGAAAAAGACTTGGCGGGTAAGATTGATTTTGTCGCCCAAAATGTGATGAGCACTGATTTTGAAGAACCCGTATTTACACCTTATGTGATTAAAGAGGTGAATGGTGTGCCGGTCGCGGTTATTGGGCAAGCCTTCCCTTATACCCCTGTTGCGAATCCTAAGCATTTGATCCCTGAATGGAGCTTTGGCATCCGTGATGATCGGATGCAGGAAATGGTGAATGAGGCGCGGAGTAAGGGGGCGAAAGTGGTGGTGGTACTCTCGCATAATGGTATGGATGTCGACCTAAAAATGGCCAGCAAAGTCACGGGAATTGATGCGATTATGGGGGGGCATACGCATGATGGTGTGTATCAGCCGGTGGTGGTTGAAAATGCCAGTGGTAAAACCTTAGTGACTAATGCCGGTTCTAATGGCAAGTTTTTAGGGGTATTGGATTTAGAAGTGAAAGACGGCAAGGTCATGGATTATCGCTATAAACTGCTGCCGGTATTCTCCAATTTACTCAGTCCTGATCCTGAGATGCTGAAGCTCATTGATAAAGTACGCGAACCCTTCAAAAAAGAATTAGCCGAAGAGTTAGCGGTCTGTGATGAGGTCTTATACCGACGCGGTAATTTCAATGGCACGTTTGATCAATTGATTTGTAATGCTTTGATGGAGCGTTTAGATACACCGATTGCTTTCTCTCCCGGTTTCCGTTGGGGGACGAGTCTATTGCCCGGCCAGCCGATTACGTTTGAGCATGTTGCTGATCAAACAGCGATTACTTATGGCACGGTCACCCGTAATGAATTAACGGGTGAGGCGATTAAAACCATTTTAGAAGACGTTGCCGATAATCTATTTAACCCTGATCCGTATTATCAACAAGGTGGGGATATGGTACGAGTGGGGGGCTTAAAGTTTAGTTTTGACCCAACGGCGAAAATGGGTGAGCGAGTTTCGGGGCTGGAATTAGTCGGTTCAGCCTTGGATATGACTAAGAAATATCCCGTAGCCGGTTGGGCGAGTGTGCAAGAAACTGTGCCTGAGAATAAGCAGATTTGGGAAGTTGTCGCGGATTATCTGCGTGATAAAAAGACGATTAGTAAGGTAGACTTGAATACACCGAAGCTAAAAAATGTAGAAGGCAACCCCGGTTTCGCGGTTTAAATAGCGTCCTCGAAAAACGGAATTTCCTAGCCTGTCTGCCGTTTAGTTATTAGGTTGTTAGATTAAAGCCTATTAATGAAAAACTAGCCAAGCATTTGCGAACTTATGCAATATCATATATTCCTCGCCATGATCAGTTACTCTCCAATATCCACGGTTTTACCTTGTTGAAGTAACTCTGCTTGGCGCATGCCTAAGTGCTCAGGAAAGCTACGCTCTTTATAGCCTTGGCTACTAACATAGTTTAATAATTGTTGAAAGTGAAAATTATACAATTTACCTTCTAAGCGGGTGACTTCTTTGCCGTCATCAAAAAATACCATACCCGGTTGATAGCTTAATTTAAGTTGTTTTAACCAAGCTTGCGGACTGGTTTTCTGTCCATTCACATCAATTATTTCACTGCTATCATTAGCATCAAAGCGTACCACGGTTAGCGCTTTGAGTTCCTTTTTAATCGCTTCGTCTTGGAGCAAAGTATCATGGAAATAAGCACAATCATTACAGGTGTTGGATTCAAAAATAACCGCTAAGGGGGTTTGGATAGAAGAGAGATCCTTAAGAGGTTGAAATAGCGCATTGCTAGCTAAAGTATAATGAGCTGCCGGTGTTTGTTTAGCTAAATAATCACTGAGCGTTTCTTTTTTATAAATCTGTTGAGTGACATATTCTAAAACAGGCTTAAATTGCTCGGGTGAGCGATAGCCATTTAAACGTGCTACGGTTTTGTTTTCTGAATTAATAAAAATAATGGTCGGAGTGAGCGCCACTTCAAGATTATCAGCTAATTCTTTTTCTGAAAAAGCAAGCTCTTGATTG
>JBJOOT010000100.1:0-12486 GCA_046051185.1 Pseudomonadota bacterium
TGTTTTGAAATCGTACAACGTCAGGGGTATCAAGGCTTTGGTACACCCAATGCGCAAATGCGTGTGACCATGCAAGCCAAGGAACTAGCTGCTTTAAATGCTTAATATATTTCTCACAATTTCGCCCGTCTTCATTTTGATGGGCTTAGGTTATCTCGCTTTTAAAATGCAGCTGATTAAGGCAGAAGCGATGCCTAGCTTAGGGAATATTATTCTCTATTGCGCGATTCCGGCTGTCATGATTGGTGGTTTGAGTAAAGTTCATATTAGTGACATTCTTGAGCCGTATTTTATGTTGGCTTATGGCTTAGGTTTAATCACTAGTTTACTGATTAGTTTATGGCTGGCGCTTAAACTTAAGGGGAATGGGCTGTCCTTCAGTGCGATTCAGGTCATGGGGGCGACTATTCCTAATAGTATGTTTGTGGGCTTTCCGGTGGTCTTATTAAGCTTGAATCATGCTGAAACGGCTTCATTAGGCTTAATGATGGCGGTCTTGTTAGAAAATATTATAATTTTGCCCATAAGTTTAATACTTTTAGAGTACGGGGCAGGGCAGCATCAGGCTTCTAAATTTGAGATTTGGCGCTCGGTCGGTTTGCGGATTATTAAAAATCCCTTGATTATTGCCATTGCTGTCGGTGTGCTCCTGTCCTTGTTCAATTTACAGCTGCCTAAGCCTATCAGCCAAAGCCTTGATCTACTCTCAAAAATTTCAGCAGGGCTGGCTTTGTTGTTTATTGGCGCTGCACTGGCGAATATTAAGCCAAAAACTCAATTAGATTACAGTAATATCTCTTTAGTCGTGCTTGGCAAGCTGATTATAGAGCCTCTGATGGTTGCTATGTTTATTATGCTCTTGCCTGCCTTTAATTCTACCTTACAAAAAACGGCGATCCTGATGGCGGCTGCACCGATGATGAGCATTTATCCTATTATTGGTGAACGCTATGGATTCCGTGATTTTTGTGCTAGTACATTGTTTGTGACCACTTTATTGTCTTTTTTAAGCATTGCGATGGTCTTGTTATTATTGGATTATTATTAGCTTGCGCTCTTAGCGAGCTAGTATCTAGCGCTTAGGCGGTGATTGTAGTAAATAGTGTTCATTATCATGAACACTTGTTGGAGCTTGAATGCCGCCTATACCTGAGTACTCTGATCATTCGCACCCACCCAAGCCAAGCGCTAAACACGTTCATCATCCTGTCCATGCTCATCATGCTCATCATGCTCACACCCATGTTAACTATAACCCTCGGTTTTTAATTGCGATTATTTTAAATCTTGGTTTTGTAATCATTGAGTTTATTTATGGCTTGATTGCAAATTCCACTGCATTGATAGCGGATGCAGGGCATAATCTTTCCGATGTTTTAGGATTAGTCCTCGCATGGGGCGCGAGTTTATTAGCGGGTCGAGCACCGAATCAGCGTTTCACTTATGGTTTGGGTAGCAGTTCAATTTTAGCTGCCTTAGCCAATGCTGTTTTATTATTACTGGTTTGTGGTGGGATTGCATGGGAAGCGCTCCATCGCTTGGCTGCACCTCCACCCGTTGCAGATTCAATCGTGATGGGGGTTGCTACACTGGGGATAATAATTAATGGCTTTTCAGCTTGGCTATTCTTGCAAGGAAGCCAGCATGACTTAAATATTCGTGGAGCTTATTTGCATCTCTTAGGGGATGCGGCAGTATCATTGGGCGTAGTCATTTCAGCTTGGGTAATTGGCTTAAGTGCTTGGTATTGGCTGGATCCTTTGGTTAGCTTACTGATTGTCGCAGTCATTGCTTTGGGTACTTGGAGTTTATTGCGTGAGTCCATTCAATTAGCTTTATTTGCTGTGCCCAAGCAAGTTGATCTTAGTCAAGTTGCCCAATTTTTGCAGCAGCAAGCAGGTGTTTCCGCTATTCATGATTTGCATATTTGGGCAATGAGCACCACTGAAACCGCACTCACCGTGCATTTAGTCATGCCTGCTGGGTATCCGGGGGATGCTTTTATGGATGAATTAGCTCAAGCTTTGCAAACGCAATTTTCGATTGCACACAGTACTTTACAGATTGAACAGGGAACAACAGAACATCATTGTTGCTTACATGAGCCTGTCAGTTTTGAGCCTTTACATTCGCACTAAGTATTTGCATTAGGAGGATCGCTACATGCTGATGAAGGATGTTCCTCACTACTCGCTTTATGGGAAAAGTTCAGCGGCAGATGCACCGCATTATCTTTATATTGCCCATTTAGAGGAGTCACTGCCCAAGCATAATTGGGAGATTCATCCACATCGCCATGATCAGATGCATCAATTATTGGTGGTGGAAGAGGGCAGTGTTTTTCTGCAAGTGGCTGATTGGAGTGCAGAAGAGCAGGGGGCTTGTATTCTTTCAGTACCTGCCCGTGAAATTCATGGTTTTCGTCATCATCCGGGGGTACGGGGGCATATTATTACGATTTCTGAACCCTTTTTAATGGGCGCTTTTGCTGAAACCGAGCGGCAGGCTTTTCCTTTTCTCTTCACGCAACCGCTCTTAATGCGCTTACGTGAGGGGAATCACGATGATCAAACTTTATTTTCGTTAGTTCGGCAATTAGTAACTGAATACGAAAATCCACAAACTGGGCAGACTTGTTTATTAGGGGCTTATCTAAAAATTATTTTTGTGCTCTTAGGGCGAGTGGCTGGGCATGTACAAACTCCTGAGCAACAATTTGATGCCAAAATTACGATTTACGAACAATTTCTCAAGCTACTTGAAGAGCATTATACGCAGCATTGGTCGATTAACCGCTATGCGGAGCGATTAGGCATGACTGAGAGCCGCTTAAATCGTTTATGCCAGCGTTATACGGGGCAAAATGCTCTACAAATTATGCATGGCCGCTTAGTAACGGAAGCCAAGCGGAAGCTCATGTATGCTAATTTATCGGTCAATGAAGTCGCTTATGAGCTTGGATTTAAAGATCCTGCTTATTTCTCACGCTTCTTTAATAAGAGTTGTGGTGAGCCACCTAGCCAGTTTAAAGCACGGATGCGGATACAAGAATCAAGCTAGATAATGCGAGCTAATAAGCTAAGTAATTGGAGTGCTTAGCTATTTTCTAAAAAATAGTCCAACTTAAACTTTGTTTAAGGCTATAATTGTTGCAGAGTGTGTCGTAATCAATTATGGATGAACCCCATGCCTATAGGACTAGAGGCTCAGCAAGTTCGGGCTATCTTTTTTCCAAAGCGAAAGCAGTTTACTTTTCATCGCATCAATATGGAGTATTTGATACCGCTTAAATCATTACAGCGGGAAAGTGTCTATAGTTTATTAGACGCTGGTTTACGTAATAATTTGCGAACCATTGGTGCCAAAGATGAGATTATTTTTAGCCTGCGCCCTCAGCTAGAAGGGGTAGCAGGGCGTATTTTAGCGCAAGGTTTGCGCCTAGCGCGTGAGCGTGAGATTTTACGTGAGCAATTAGCTAAACAAGTTCAACGTGGCTTTCAGGTTTATCGAGCTGAGGTTGAGGTTGATTTAGCGAATTTAAAACTATCGGAAGCGTTAGCCTTAGAGCAAAAAACAGGCTATGAGACGATTATCACGGCAGAATATTTATTGCGTGATGCGGTAGCGACTCAGGTAAAGAATTATCGGGCGCACTTTGAGTTAGCGTGGATTTATTTAACGGTCTTAGAGTCCTTGCCAGAAGCGGAGTATCATTTTCAGATTGCTGCTCGTTATGCTTTTGAACAAGGTGATTTGTTGTTTGCACATTTTGCAAAGCGACATTTGGCCGATGCTTGCTATAGCCAGAACAAGTTTAGTGAGGCTGTTGAGCATTCTTTATCCGTATTGCAGAATGCAGAAACGGATTTAGAAAGTCGGTACGAACATATCCGTTATTTAGCCGCTGCGGGTGAGTTAGAAACCGCGCGGCAGAAGCTATCGGCTTTGGTATCGGCTTCACCCGTTTATTATGTGCAAGCTCAAGCGGAACCCGATTTTAGGCAAGATACGGCTGTGCGTAGTATGTTATTTGATCTTCGGCAACAGCGTGTTGACCGCATTACGCATTATGTGCATACCTCATGGCAGAATCATCCATTAGCACGCTTGTCGTTACCAGATCAAATTGACCCCGAGCTGTTATTTCGCCAAACCTTTAAACATCATATTAAAGTCATGGCGCATTTGCCTTATATGACTTTGACTGCCCGTGAAAATCAAATTGCGGCTCTGATTGTGGACGATTCGCAGCGTCGCGTATTAAAAGAGCTCAACACCCGCTCAAAATCTTATGAACGCGCCAGCGAGAAAAAACGTAAGAGTTGGTTATGGGTAAATAAAACCGGCGCTATGTTCTTACATGCAGCCGCCGTTTTATTGTTGGCCTGTATTTTGTTTTTTGCAGCGCGTTATTTGGCAGATTTAGCGGGTTTTGGTACAGCCTTGGCAGGTTCTGAGGCCATCATGAGTTTAGGGTTAATGGTGTTACCCTTATTATTAGCTGGTTTATTATTGATTGGCTTTATTCCAAAAGGAGCTAAGCGCTTGTTTTATAAGCAATTAGAGTTGGATAATACCGCAAAGTTTATTAGTAATCTGAAGTAATCAGCCAATTTACTTAAGAGAGCAGGGTAGAGCGAAACTTACCCTGCTAGGTGTGATTAGAAATTTTAAGCTTTTTAAGCTTTTTAAGCTTTTTAAGCTTTTTAAGCTTTTTAAGCTTTTTAAGCTGAAGTTTTGCCCTTGACAGCTTTCTTCACAGCTTCTTGCAATTCGCCAGACTGAAACATTTCTAAGGTAATGTCACAACCACCGATTAGCTCGCCATCAATGTAAATTTGTGGAAAAGTTGGCCAATCTGCATAGCGTGGCAAGTTTTGGAAAATTTCTGGGTCATTAAGTACGTTAACATAGGCAAATTCTTCACCACATTGCATCAATGCTTGAGAAGCACGGCTTGAGAAACCGCACTGAGGCATTTGTGGTGTACCTTTCATAAAAATAATAACGGGGTTGTTTTTTACAGCATCATCAATGCGTTCTAAGACGTCCATTTTTCTAACCTCTTGTGATTTTATCTAAAAGCAATTGTACCTAGGTATAAAGATTAAGGGTAATTCTAGTTTTCGGTAAAAGATAATTTATATTCATATATTTTATGTTATGTAAAATAATTACAAACACAAACTAAACCAAACTAAACAAATACTCCAAACCTCTTTAAGAAAAAGGATTACAAAAATAAATATCAAATCAAAATTATTTAACATAATATGCATTATGCGCATAATTGGATACGCCGTTTACTTAATCTACGGTGTAGTGTAGCCACCTCCCTCTTTACGGCCAGAAGAGATTCAAAGTGAAAAAAGGCAAAGCCGCTTTAAATGTTATTGACAAAGATACTGCCATCGACACGATAGAAAAACCAAAACCTAAGAAGCCCGATCAAAGCAAGCGCTATGAAACACCTTGGGATGGATGGGGCTGGATTTATGGCATGTACCTGATTGATCCCGACGGAAACAGATACACTCAGGAAATGATTCGAAGTAGCATTTTTGCCATACAGCTACAGCGCGAGCTAGTTGGGACAGAAAACCGCATCTGGAGTCTAAAAAAACATTTAGAAAAACAGCTAAATACGCCTAGTCCTGAAATTGTGATTCGATGGAATGGCGAAGAAACAGTCATTCCAGTGAACTTAGCGATGTATAAAAAATAGTTTATGAATGCCACGCATGGCAGTAAGTTCCTAGAGTAAGTCTAAACCTTTAGACTATTTACAATATCCTCTTGAATTAGTCCAAGATAATGGACTAACAACAGGTCATCTTCATTCCGTCCGTCCGTCAGTGCATGGCATTGGTGCTTATTCCCCCCTTTGCTGCTTATTCCCCCCTTCGCTGCTCCTCCTACCCATCGTCGCAACTCTGGGGAGAATAAGCAGCACCATGCCTCTTACATTCGACGCAGCATGGATAAAATAAGCGTGGCAGTAATCAAACCAGCCACCCCTAAAACAATCACAGAACCTACACTTAAAGCCCCCTGCCCAGCATTACTTAAAGCCTGTTCTGAGTTAGTGATAATAAACTCAATATCAGCCAAAACTGATAAAGGAAAACAAAATAACAAGACCACTAAACTTAGTCGCATCACAAAACCCTCATAAACGTTTTAAAAGCCACTTGCTGAGTCATAAGGGTTTTTTGTTCCTATCCCCCCTAAAGCTCGCTTATGATGCTCTGCCAGCTCCATAAACGCTTTAATTTTCAAGCCTACATCAGACCAGCCATTAGGAAGCTTTTCCGCATCTTGCTTTAAGCGATTTCCATACTGGCGAATCAATGACAAATAAGCTTTCTGCTCATCACTAATCGCCCAAGTGCTGGAAATACTTTGAAACTGAGCATCCTTCATATCAGAAAGCTGAAACATATCTAAAACCAAGGCTTGAACCCACTTAACAGACATCATGACTGGCCAAGGTTCTAAAAAGGCTAAAGACCTCTTGGCATCTGCTGACTGAGGTTTAATTTCTACTTCAAAACGTACCCAGTTAGGGTTAGCATCTAACTGCTTACCCTTCTCATAAGTACGCGTATGAGCCTGTGAGCCTTTCTTGCGAGACCCCAGATAAAGCGTTCTACCTAATGGAGAACCTGGGGTAAACCAATCCCCAGCGGGTTCAGCGTGAATATGACGTGCAGTAGAAAAAGCGAGCTGATGCTTAGTTAAAACATCAAACATGTTCGGCACTACTGTATCGGTACACACATCCACCCGTGAAACAGAATAGGCATAATCAAGCTTAATTAGCCATTCATAAACCTCGTGAGCACTAAAACCCTTGCTGATTAAATGAGGATCACTATTACAACCACCCCAACACAAGTGAAAGATCACCCGATCACCCAAGTTAATTTCAATACCTTGCTGATACTGCGGCAGTCGAGGACGCACCAACTCAACACTGGAAGAATTCCAATGCTTCAAGGCCTGTCTAACCAGATAATCAGGCTCAACAGAATCTTTAAAAGTAACGGCATACCAGTCAAAACGGGGTTCAGAAAACAGTCCATGCATACTTAAGTTTTTTCCTTTTTCGTGTTATCAACAGCTGAAAAAAGATAAGGTTTCTTAGTAATTGGTGGATTTTCGTTCAACCTAACACCCTTGTTAACACCCTTGTTAACACCCTTGTTAACACCCTTGTTAAGAGGAAGGGTGTCTTTCTCCAGAACAAGACCTTCATCATCAACTACCGAAGCAACCACCGACCGAACCGAGGTTAAGAAATCCTCCCCCTGTTCTGTCAGTCCTTCCAGCGACTCAATGACCCCTTCCTTGATACGTTCATTAGCTTGCTTATTGGCGGAAGTGGTCACATTGGCCAATTGCTCAAGCATGTCGACTGTACCGGATAAATGTCCCATCCCCTGTTCAATTAAATTCTTAATAACTCTCGACGGCCGCATTCCTAAGACTTTTGCGTAACGCTCTAATATAGCGGCTTCATCAGGCTCTAACGTGATGATATAGCGGGGTTTCAATGTAGGCATTTTAACTATCTCTTAAAGTGTACATCCTCTCTATAAGTGTACACATCATAAACCTCAGTACCTTAGTGTACAAGCATTAAAAGTGTACACCCTCAAATAACTCACAAGCTTGAGATAACAGAAAAAGAGGCTTTCATGGAGGGATTCGGCTAAAGCGCTCATCCCTCACCTTTCCAAGGATGACCTTATAGGCTAGCGTAAGAACGAGCGGGAATAGCTCCTTTCAGGAGCTGAAAAACCGTGGAAACAATCGCCTTTTGTCACATACGTTGTATCTGACAAAATGCAATTGACGCATTCAAAACCGTTAAACCAAACTATGCATTATGCGCATAATTATAAACACTCAATGCCTACTAAGTTGGCATTGAGTTCCCTCTTTTCAATCCATAGGCACAATAATGCGACTATCTGAGGTACGTAGCTGAAAATTGCGGGTACGAGTAACCGTTTTATCATTTTCTGTTAACGTGGCCACTACTCGATAATCACCAGCTGGTAAAGTGACATGAGTTGAATGGTATCTTGCTGATGTTACTTTTTGATCGGAATCAGTCCGATAAACAGTCCATGAAACATCTTTCATGGCGGGTTGATCATCAAACGTTGCCACTAAATTTAAACGTAATTCTTGCGCTTGCACTGGTGCATTGATAGCTATTATCACAGGAATCCATGCCACAGCCATGTAGCGCATCAATTTGCCTCGAATGTACATACGGCCTCCTTGCAATATGGGTATAAACGAATGCTCAATAATTAGATAGATAAATAAGCATTCAGTTCCTATTCATTTTAGCGTAAATCTAAAATTTTTTTATTGAAGATAGGCTATTATTTAAGCAAATTGTGACTAATTGTTTTAAAAAAATATTAATTTAGTATCAATTAATATTATTAATACTTATTAATAACAAGGTCGTGGGGGGGCTTGTAACAAATTATCCCCGAGTAAACCCTCAAAATACTGTTGAATACGTGATTGATGTTCACCGACAATTTGAATACCGACTCCCTGGATTAAGCTACGAACTGCGCCACTTGGCGTAATCCATATAACTCGTCCGGGTACAGAGGCCTTTTGCTTTTCACTTAATAATTCCACTTGTATTTGCACACGATCACCAAAATTAAGATTTTCTTTGGTAGGTACAAATAATCCGCCCCCTTTCACCATCGGTAGATAATGATTATGTAAAGCAGCACGGTCAATTAAACTGAAAGATATTTTTATTGATTCCATAAATTATTTTTAATTTTTAAAATATTTTTGGTTTGATTTTAATCAAAATATATGAACTATAACCATAAAGCTAGCATATTTTCAACGAATAAGCGTCCATTCAACGGATGAGTGGACAAGGCTTTTAACTCTAATAAGCGCTCATACAATAGCCATGCTGTAGCTGGTTTCAGGTAAGGATTTAGTTCAGTTAGCTCTTGTAGTGAGCTATCCCCTCCCCCTAAAGACTGGCGAATCCATTGCTGTACCCAAGTCAACTGCCAATTAAGCAGTTCTTGGCGATCATACTTTTCCCATTGAACGGCTATCTCAATTAAACTTAGCTGCCCTGTAAGCACAGCTTTTAAATGATTAAAAAATAAAGTTTGCTGCTTCAAGCGCTCACTAGCATCTTCAGCTAAAGCCGCTAAGGGTCTTCCGCCTGTGATCGTTAATAGTTCATAGGCCGTTTGTGCTGGTGCTAAAGTTTGCGCTTGTAACCAAGTTAAAGCCTGTGCTTGGCTAGGTTGAGCTAAACGTAGTTGTTGACAACGACTACGAATCGTAGGCATCAGTTGGCTGGGTTGAGTCGTGAATAATAAAATATAAGAATTATCAGCGGGTTCTTCTAATGACTTTAATAAACTATTTGCGGCATTCATATTCATGGCATCCGCATGAATAATCACTGCAACACGATGCGGGCTATAACTACGGCTCAGCTCTAAAAAACGAGCTAATCCCCGAATTTGTTCAATACTAATAACTTGCTTATCTTCGGCAACGGCTAGCAACATAAAATCTGGATGTGCTTGTGCTGCAAATACTTTACAACTCCGACACTGGCCACAAGCATAAGCTGCCTCATTCGGTTGCAAACACAACAGGCTTTGGGCTAAAGCATAGACAAGATGCTCATGACCACAACCCGTTTGCCCACTAAATAATAAAGCATGCGGTAAGTGTTGCTGCTGACGTGCCGTTTGGAGCTGTTGCCATAGTGCTTGATGCCAAGCATAAGTGGCTGCGATCCACTCAGACATTATTCAGTGCTCGCCGCTTCAAGAATGCTTTGCAGAGTCGTTGCTAATTGCTGTTGAACTTTGGGTAAATCTTGTCCAGCATCAATGAGGCGATATTGCTTAGGATACTGCTGAGCGCGGCTTAAATAAGCAGCTCGAATTCGTTCAAAAAAACCTAGGTTTTCCTGCTCAAAACGATCCACCGCCTTGCCTAATTGCTGAGAGCGCTCCCTAACGCGCCGCATACCAATCGCGACATCAATATCAAATAAGAAAGTATAATCAGGGCGTAAACTGCCTTGTACCCAAGTCTCTAAACTGGCGATACGCTGCTGGCTCAAACCGCGCCCGCTACCTTGATAGGCATAAGTTGCATCAGTAAAGCGATCACACACAACCCAAACCCCAGCCTGTAAAGCGGGGATAATCGTGCGTTGCAGATGCTCATTGCGGGCTGCAAATATTAATAATAGCTCTGTATCTGCATGCATAGTCGGTAAGCGATTATCTAATAAAAGCCCTCGAATCGCCTCGCTGACTTCTGTTCCACCGGGTTCACGTGTTTCTAATACCGTGATTCCTCGCTGTCTTAAAAAAGCACTGATATAAGCTCGACTCGTGGTTTTACCCGCGCCCTCGCCCCCTTCTAAACTAATAAACTTGCCTTTAAATGGCTCTTGGCAATTCATTGAATGCTGGTTCCTTGCTGACGCTTCTTATCATTAGCTAAATATTGTGCGACGGCTTTACGATGTTGTTCATAATTTTCTGAGAAAAAATGGCGACCATCACCTGTGCCTGTAGCGACAAAGTAAAGATAATCCGTCTCAGCAGGATGCATGACTGCATCAATCGCAGCTTTGCTCGGAGTCGCGATGGGGGTGGGCGGTAATCCAGCACGGGTATAGGTATTCCAAGGTGTATCGGTTTCTAGATCCTTTTTTCGAATATTGCCATCATAAGCCTCGCCCATTCCATAAATCACCGCAGGATCGGTTTGTAATAACATATTCTTTTCAAGGCGTGTCAAAAAGACACGTGCAATTAATGGGCGCTCATCGGGCATACCCGTCTCTTTCTCAACTAAAGACGCGAGCACTAAAGCCTCATACGGAGTCTTAATTAAAGGATGAGGCATGCGGCGCTCCCAGGCTTGCATAAGATAAGTCCGCATATCTTGGTGACTACGCTTAAGCACCTCAAGATCGGTGGTATCACGTGGGAAGTTATAGGTGTCGGGATAAAACCAACCCTCTGCGGATTCTCCCATCGCGCCCCCAAGTTTAGGCATGATGTTTTTATAGTCTTCTGCGCTAAGAGTTTGCCTAATATGCGGATGCACTTGAATCGCCTTAACTAACTCCTTGAAAGTATGTCCTTCAATAATCCCCAATTGATATTGCAAGGTTTTACCAGAGACTAAACGGCTCAATAGCTCAGTCGTGGTCATACCAGGCTCTAAGATATACTCGCCTGCTTTGAGCTTATTCGCTTGCTGGGTGAGGCGAGCTTGGGCTAAAAACAAATAATTGGCGGGCAATAAAGTCGTTTCGGGGAGTAAACCAGCTTCAAGCAGTTGCTGCGTCACTTGGCGAATATGACTTCCTGCTTTCACCTCAAAAATGGCCGACTGATTAGCCGCAATAGGCAGTGTTTTCTGAGTAAATGACTGATATTGTTGGTAAAAAATACCAGCGACTATTCCTATTAAAATCACTAAGAATAGAACCAGCTTTAAAACAAACCGCATGAATGACTCTCAAAAAGGACGCTCAAAAAAATCGGGCTGAGTCTAACATAGAGCAAAGCTTCTGACTTGCCAAGCTAAGCCTATAGATTTTTATTATTTTTAATCTCAAGAAGTAAGCGATTGAGCTTACTTCTCAACAGTGTGCAGTGCCTCAAATCTTCTTAAAGATTAAAGTACCATTCGTACCACCAAAGCCAAAAGAATTGCTCATTGCTATATTAACTTTAGTTTCACGGGCGACATTCGGCACATAATCAAGATCACATTCAGGATCTTGATGGTCAAGATTGATGGTCGGCGGTAGCACTTGATCATAAATCGCCATTGCACTAAATACCGCTTCAATCCCACCAGCAGCCCCTAATAAATGCCCTGTCATGGATTTAGTAGAGCTAACGGCCGTTTTATAAGCATGATCACCTAAGGCTAATTTTACTGCAAAGGTTTCCGCTTTATCTCCAGCTGGTGTCGACGTACCGTGAGCATTGATATAATCAATTTGCTCAGGATTTAAACCCGCATCACGCATTGCATTACGCATACAACGTGCCGCACCGTCACCACCCTCGGAGGGAGACGTCATATGATAAGCGTCACTGCTCATCCCATAACCCACTAATTCACAATAAATACGTGCACCCCGGGCTTTAGCATGCTCATATTCTTCTAGAACTAATACTCCAGCACCGTCACCTAGTACAAAGCCATCCCGATCAATATCCCATGGGCGGCTTGCGGCCTCAGGATTATCATTCCGTGTGGATAAAGCACGAGCTGCTGCAAAGCCACCAATGCCTAAAGGAGTTGACCCCATTTCTGCGCCCCCAGCAATCATGACATCCGCATCACCGTATACAATCATACGGGCTGCATCACCAATACTGTGAGTGGCCGTTGCACAAGCTGAGACAATCGACATATTGGGTC
>JBJOOT010000101.1:0-12465 GCA_046051185.1 Pseudomonadota bacterium
CCCTGCCCCCCCGGTAATTGCACGGAATGAGTGGCATCAAATACGACTGGACAATGAGTAGCACGCATAATCGAAAGACTGCGCATATCCGATACTAAGTTGTTATAACCAAAGGTATAACCACGCTCACAAACCATAATCTGCTGATTCCCCACCGCACGCGCTTTCTCAACCACATGCCCCATATCCCAAGGCGCTAAGAATTGCCCTTTTTTGATATTGACCGGCTTGCCAGTCCGAGCGACGCTTTGAATAAAATTAGTTTGGCGACAAAGAAAAGCCGGTGTTTGTAACACATCCACCACACTTGCAACCTCATCTAGCGGCGTATCTTCATGTACATCAGTCAAAACAGGCACGCCCACTTCACGCTTTACTCGCTCAAGAATTCGCAAACCCTCCTCTAAACCCACTCCCCGCCGACTGGTATGCGAAGAACGATTCGCCTTATCAAACGAAGACTTATAGATGAAAGGAATATTTAAGCGAGTTGTGATTTCTTTTAGCTTCTGCGCGGTCTCTAAGGCTAAACCATCACCTTCAATCGAACAGGGGCCAGAAATCAGAAAGAAAGGTCGCTCTAAACCGACTTCAAATCCACACAATTGCATACTTAAGCCCCTTTAGTTTCGTGCTGAGCACGGGCAGCACGAATAAAACTACTAAATAGTGGATGGCCTTGACGGGGGCGCGAAGTAAACTCAGGGTGGAATTGGCAAGCCAAAAACCAAGGATGATCCTTTAGCTCAATCATTTCCACTAAGCTACTATCCGCTGACATGGCCGAGAAGCTTAAACCGTGCTCTTCGAGTACCTTACGATAATTATTATTAAATTCATAGCGATGGCGATGACGCTCAACAATATCTCGTGCTCCATAGGCTTGATAGGCCAAAGAGCCAGGGACTAAATGGCAAGTTTGCCCACCCAAGCGCATCGTGCCGCCCATATCCGAGGTTTCGGTGCGCGTTTCTACTGAGCCATCCTGATTTTGCCATTCAGTAATCAAGCCAATGACGGGATGCACCGCATCTTTCACAAACTCGGTACTATGGGCACCAGCAAGATTCGCACAATGCCGTGCATACTCAATCACTGCCACCTGCATCCCCAAGCAAATACCTAAATACGGCACTTTGTTTTCACGCGCATATTGCACCGCACGAATTTTACCTTCCACACCGCGCTTACCAAAACCACCTGGTACTAAAATCGCATCAGCCGCTTTGACGATATCCATTTCTGGCGAATCTTCATCAGATTCGAGTTTTTCTGAATCGATATAATTAATTTTAACTTTGGTGTGGGTTTGAATCCCTGCATGGCGCAAAGCTTCATTCAAAGATTTATAGGATTCAGTGAGATCAACATATTTGCCCACCATGGCAATACTGACTTCAGCCTCTGGAAACTCCATCGCATTCACGACATTTTTCCAATCGGTCAAATCCGCATCGGGTAGATTGTTCAAGCCAAAACGCTCCACGACAATCCGATCCAGCTTTTGCGCATGTAACCACAAAGGCATTTTGTAGATATTATCGACATCAATCGCGGAAATAACGGCGCGCTCTTCGACATTAGTGAAAAGAGCTATCTTGCGGCGCTCATTTTCGGGCAAGGCTTTTTCACTGCGACACAATAAAATATCGGGTTGAATCCCTATCGAGCGCAATTCTTTTACCGAATGCTGCGTCGGTTTGGTTTTAAGCTCACCCGCCGCCGCCACATAGGGCAAGAGGGTTAAATGGATATATAAGGCATTGTTACGCCCCTCTTCCACCCCCATTTGCCGAATCGCCTCCATAAACGGTAAGGATTCAATATCCCCGACCGTACCACCGATTTCGACCATCGCAATATCCGCATCACCTGCACCCGCGCGCACACTGCTTTTAATTTCGTCGGTAATATGCGGGATCACTTGTACCGTCGCCCCTAAGTATTCACCTTGGCGCTCCTTACGAATCACACTTTCATAAATCCGCCCTGTGGTGAAATTGTTATACCGGGTCGCGGTGAACCCGACAAAACGCTCATAATGCCCTAAATCTAAATCCGTCTCCGCACCATCATGAGTGACGAAAACCTCACCATGCTGAAAAGGGCTCATGGTGCCAGGGTCTACATTGATATAAGGGTCTAATTTCATCATTGTGACTTTAAGGCCACGCGCTTCAAGAATTGCCCCAAGAGAGGCCGCTGCGATGCCTTTGCCAAGAGAAGAAACGACACCGCCAGTAATGAATATGTATCGTGCCATAGTGGGAGGCCTGAACCTGTTGTGAACTGCAATGCGCGCGCATACTAGCACAGCTACCTAGTTTGCTAAAGAAGCCGCGTGCTTGAAAAGTTTTTCTACAACTGTATTTTAAGCCTTTTGCAGCAGCGGTTTGGAGGGTTCTTAACCTTACTCTTAACCTTACTCTTAACCTTGCTCCATCAATCGGAAAACCCGCTTAAACGGCTAAAGCTTTGTTAAGCTAGGGCTTAGTTGACTCGCTAGCTTAAACCCCAATGAAAACAACTACCGAACAGCGTCTCTACTTTGAAAGCTTAGTCGCACGTGCTGAGCAAGAAAGTCATCAGCAGCCACAGCGATATAAACGCCGCCTACAGAACTTAGTTTATTTAGGCTATACGGTTATTCTAGGGGTATTTGCTAGTTTACTTGTATTAGCAGGCGGCACGACATGGCTAGCTTTCAGTAGTTCGGCTTTGCTCTTCATACTCCTCAAAACCAAACTTATTTTAGTGCTGTTTATTTTGCTATGGGTATTATTGCGCTCAGTTTTTATCAAATTCCCGCCTCCACAAGGCTATATCTTAGAACGTCATCGCTATCCTGTCTTATGGGCAGAAGTCGATCAGCTTAGCAAAACCCTAAGTACGCCCCCTATTCATCAGATTCTGCTCACGGCTGAAATGAATGCTGCTCTGATGCAAACGCCCCGCTTTGGCCTGTTCAGCCCTAGCAAAAATACCTTAATTATTGGTTTAGAATTATTATTAGCACTCTCGACCCAACAAACCCGCGCGGTTTTAGCCCACGAACTAGCTCATCTGTCCGGTAACCACAGTAAGTTTGCAGGGAAAATTTATCGGCTACGTCAGAGTTGGTCTAATATTCACCACGCTTTTATCCAAGCAAATGCTTGGGGCACGGAAATAATCAGCAAATTCTTTGCTTGGTATGCTCCCTATTTCGCAGGTTATTCCTATGTTTTAGCCAGAGATAATGAGTATGAAGCTGATTATATTGCCAGCCAACTGACCTCACGCGAAGCCACTGCCTCTGCTTTAGTTAGCGTCAATGTTCTAGGCGAATTTACCCAGCAGCATTTTTGGAAACCACTCTTTGCAAGACCTTATACCCAAGCTCAACCAGAGAGCCAGATCTATACCCTGTTGCGGCAGTTTTACCAACAAATCGATGTCAATACTGAAGATTTTAAACGTTATTTACGCCTTGCTTTGCATCGTAAAACAGACGCCAATGATACTCACCCTGCATTGATGGCGCGTTTAAAAGCTCTAAAACTATTACATTTACCCATCAGTGATGCTCACGAAACCAAAGCGATTACTTGGCTTGAGCCGGAGCTAGAACACATCCTCAAGCATTTCAATCGTCAATGGGTCGATACTTATGGTGCACATTGGGATGATTTACACGAGCGCTCAAAACTTGCTCGCGAAACGGTGAATCAACTAAAAATGCGGCTGTATGAGGAACTTAATACTCATGAACGCTGGCAATTGGCTCAGCTCACAGATGAGTATTTAATAGAACAAGATGCTTTGCCGCTTTATCAGCAATATGCACAAACCTATCCTGAACAGCTCCCAGCACAATTAGCGATAGGGCAATTACTTCTAGAACGTGATGATCCTAATGGGATGAGTTATATAGAACAGGCGATGCGTGAACCCAGTTTACAATTAGCGGCAGCGGAAGCCGCTTGGAGGTTTTATCATAAGCGTCAACAAACTGAACATAGCCAAGCATGGTTAGTTCAATTAGAGGCGGCAGCCGATAGACTCCATGCGGCACAGCAAGAGCGTGCAGAGCTACAGGTAACAGATACCTTGCTTGAACCCAGCCCCGAGAGTCTGACTCAGCTTAAACCGCTCCTCGCCAAGCTCGCTAAGCACCCTCAAGTAGCGGCTATTTGGCTAGCAGAAAAACAGGTAGCGTATTTTCCAAACTATCCGGTTTATATTGTCGCGGTTAAAGTACGTGGCTTTGTTTTTAATCGAGAAAGGCTGCAAACCCAACTATTTAACGAACTAGGTTCGCCGACCGATCTATTCCTGATCAATAGTCTTGCGCACAAACAACTGTTTAAACAGGCTAGCACTATCGGACGGCGGATGGGCTAATGACGGACTGGTAAAGATGCTGGAAACTCTGCCTCAAGCTCGGTACGAAAACGCCCTGAATAACGATAAATCTGCCCAAAAATCGGATGCTGCAAGCGAAAATCCATCGTGAAATGCTCCGCATCGATACCTATCTCCTCAATCGTGGTATGTCCTAACACCAAAGCTTCGGGGATAGGCAAGCGTAGTTTGCCTATTTTTAGAATATAGGCACGGCCTGCATAATACAGTTTACCCTCATGCACTGTGACCGCCATTTTTAAGCCCAAATAAGGTTTTACATATTCAATCAGCTCATTACCACCACAATACTGCCAGACACTATCAAACGACATAACTTGCTTAGGCAATTCAACCCGCCGTTGCCAGACTTGCTGTTCGCCCAGCATACGCTTACTCACCTGTGTCGGCGTATCCTGGGCTTGCTGATTAATCAAAGTACCGAATAAGCGTAAAAAATTAAGCGGCCACTGCATCCACTTGGGGTATTCAATGCTCAGAACCCCTATATCTCGATTGCCTGCTGTCATGTAATGCGCTTTTAGAGCCGGAGCCAAGGTATCCCATTGCGCCCCTAAAGCTTGTTGCATAATAGAAACTGCGCTCACTCTGACATTCCTCCGGTAAATTTAAACACCATCAATAACACAACTAATAACATAGCAATAAAAGCGGGTACGCCTAGCCAAAACCAATAACGCGCATAACGCCAATACAAAACTGGTAGCTCGGTCTGTGTGGCTAAAGCTTGCTCCGATAAGCGGCGCATTTGAATTTGCAAGCCAACGACCGGCAGCCAACAAACGCCCGCTACCCCATACAAAACTAAGCTCCATACAATCCAAGGTGTTGTCAGTGGATAATGTAAGAGGTATACCATCCACAAACCGCTGATAGGCTGAAAAATAACCGTTGGTGTAGTGAAGAGCCAATCAGCTAGCACCACATGCCGATTCATTACCGCAATATGGGCAAGATTTCCGCTACGATCTGCCATCCACTTATAAAAGGCACTGCCCAAGCCGGTACCAAACAGCAGTACCATGCTTAAAATATGTAAATATTTGAGACTAAGATAACTCATGCAATTTGCCCCAGCTCCAAAGGCATACGCCCCAAAAACTGCTTAAAACCCGATACCTCCGCTGTGTTGCCTCGCTCTAGCATACGCATATTGTCTGGATGCAATACCGGAACCAGCTTATGCCCCCACTGAGCACTGAGCATAATTAAGAACCAAGGAATCGAAAGGGTCAGTGCTGGCTTTTTCCCTTGTTGCGCTCGCAAAGCTTGTAACCAAGCTTCCAAGGTATATTCTTTGGGGCCAACGACATTGATCACTTGTTTGCTAGGCTCTGCAGTTAAGCAATGCACCACCGTCGCCACCACATCAGTAATATTGACAGGTTGAATTCGCTGCTGGCCACCACCGGGCAAGCTAATGATGGGTAAAGCCGCTAAGCGACGGAACATAGCATCACTAGAACCACCCGCTCCATAAACCAAAGAGGGCCGCAGAATAAACCAGTCCAGATTTAAAGCTTTCAAACCCTCATCGGCTGCCTTTTTACTTTGCTGATAGGGTACAAAAGCCTGCTCAACTCCAAGGGCAGATAGCTGGATAACCCGCTTTACCCCTTGCTGTTCACTCGCTTTAAATAGTGCCAACGGTGCGCGGGTATGCAGATTTTCAAACGACTGCCCACGAGTTTCGACAATAATGCCGACCGCATTGATCACCACATCCACGCCCGCTAAATACGAAGCCCATTGTTTGGGCTGTAGCAGGTCATTGAAATTAACTCCATAGCGGCGGGCAATCGGCACCACCGTATGTCCAGCCTGTTCCAAGGCGGCTTGAATCCTCCCACCGATAAAACCACTAGCTCCCGTGATTAACACCTTCATAGCTGCTCCTTGTTGCATGAATTGAGAGCTAAGCTAAGGCAAAATTGCTGGTTAGGCTTCCGCTTTGATCATTTCGGAATAGATTTTTGGTTTAATTTGCGAAATTGTCCTGGTGTCATCCCGACAATCTCACGAAAAGCCTCATAAAAATTCGACTGTGAACTAAACCCAACCGCCAAACCGATCCCTAAGACGGTGGCCTTAGGCTCATGGATTAATTGCAGTTTGGCAGCCTCCACGCGCTGCTCACGTAAATAACGTGAAAAACTTTTACCCAAATGGGTATTAATCAACTCGGACAATTGATAATGACTTAAACCGAGCTGCTCCGACAAACTGGGCAGGTCTAAATCTGTATTCTGATACAAGCTTTGAACCTGCATCAGTTGCTGTAGCTCTTGTAAAGCGGCTTCACAATCAACTTTACCTAAAGTGGACACCGCATAAGTCTCACGCGCAGCCTCTGTTACTTCCGTCGGTAATTGGGGTGCAACACTTAAAGTCGCACTCACCAGAACAAAACCACCACCAATCGCGGAGGCATATAAGCTAAAAAAGACTCGATCTGACACTAAAGAATTCGCGATCCCTAAGAGAATCACCAAAATAGCAAGAACAAAAATCAAGGCTAAACCTAATAGCTCCAAGCGGAAGCGACTACGTTGAGCGCGTAAAGCATAAATATTGAAGCCTAAGCGGATTAAATAGCCTGCCCCTACCCCAAACGCCAAAGGTAAACCCCAATGCGGTGGCAAGAATACAGCAAATAAAACCGGCAAAAAATGCCACCAACGCTGCCAGCCGATATTAGTTTTAGCCTCTAAGAGTGGTGCACTGAGTAGATAAAACAAAGGTGCCACCATAAACAGCAAACTATTATAAAAATGCGTATGTATCCACGGATAGCCCAACTCTAAATAAGCAAAATTTATTAACTGAATCCCTGCTAGCGTCATTAACAGAAAAATACTTAGATAAGTCACTAATTTAATGGGTTGACCCAAGACATAGAGGACGAGTAGACCGGCATTGATCACTGAAAAACCAATAAACAGCAGGGCTAAGCTTATCAATAAACTCATGATTCGATTGAGACCCAAGAATGAAGGAGCTACATTTAATCAGCTTAAGTGCTATGCACCCACGGAATACTTTATACTTGCCTGCTATTCTTAATCTATCGCGATTTGATGGGCAGTTGAAACCATGTCGATCTCAGAAAAAACAGCAGCCGCTCCCAAAGTGGAGACCCCTTTAATTGAGAACCGCTTTGCGTTACGGCGTAAAATCGCCTCTACAGCCCTAGCTGATATTTATTGGGCAGATGATCTTTATACGCCCACGCAGGGTGAAAAAGATCATTTAATGTTCTTGATTTTGGCCACACCGAGCATTACTAGCTTACCAAACTTTACTAAAGCTTGGTCAGAGGTCATGTCCCGCCCTGCTCCACCAGCAGCTTCTTATCCGAATATTACAGACTGGGGTCATGCCGAGCATCATTATTGGTTTAGTTGCCCACAAACCCAAGGCAGTTTACTGAGTGAATACCTAAATGAGGCGGATAAATCACCGCTAACCGCTGATCAAGCGCTACAAATCACAAAAGCCGTGAGTCATGCTCTAAATAATGTACAAGCAGGGGCTTTTGGTTATTTCGAACCGGGTTCGACTTTACAGACAGAGGCCAGTTATATCCTACTCAATGCGCCTCTTGCCAAAGTCATGCATTTATTACTCCGTCAACAAACTGGAGTTCGCGCCCCCTTAGCTTTGCATTCACCGTGGCTTAGCCCTTCCGTTGCTGTCGGTGATTTACCGGTTACTGAAGATGATAGCTTTTCGATGGCTTGTCTCTATCAAAGGCTCGTTGGGCGACACCTACCTTATGGGCAAGAAGATACCTTAACAGCACTCGCACATGGCACAACTGCGACTATTTATCCTAAATTAAAAACAGAAACCCGCGAGCTACTTAGCCAAGCTTTATCGTTGCAGCGTAATCAGCGCCCCGAAAATCCTGAAGCCCTCATCAAAGCCTTGGAGCGCAAAAACTATCGTAAACTGATCCTGCCTGTAGCCGTTTTAGCAGCCGCTGGTGTGGTGGTCTATGCCAGTTATCATCTGATTTCAAAATTTGACAGTTTGTTAAATGAGCCTAACTCCACCACACAAGCCGCGACGAGTACTTTGCCAACCACACAGGCTAATACAGCGACGGTGGCGACTCCACTACCTCCAACAGCTCATAACACTGATCAGCCTAAAGCACCAAGCGAGGCTTTAAGCTTAGTCAATGAAACTGCAACACCAGTCCCAGTGCCACCGACCCCACCGACAGGCACCGATGCAGCCTCAACAAACACAGCGAAACCAACTGCAACTGAACCATCAACAATAACGCAGACTGAAACTCAAACTGAATTAGCCACACCCGCACCGACAGAACTTAATACTGCGTCCAGCAATACGCCCAATACAGCTACCAGTACGCTTGAAACTAGCACCACTGAAACCGCCACGGAAACAGCTACAGCAAGCGACTCAACGGCTGCACTTGCGAATCCAAGCGCTACGCCTGTAGAAAACAACGCCTCTAATCAAGAAAGTGATGAAATCACCGCCTTAATTCTCAAAGCGACCACCGCTTTTAATGCTAACATCAATACTCCTCCAACAGAGACTTTAAACCTCTTACGCCAAGTATGGTCTATTGATCGCCAAAACCCGAATGCACGCGCCTTATTGAATCAAGTGATTGCCCAACAACAGCAGCAAACTGAAACACATCTTAATTTGAAACGACTCACTGAAGCCAAGCAATCTCTGACACAAACCGATGATTTGATTCGTGAATTTAACCTCACTGATCGTATTGAGGAGCAAGTGCGTTTAGAAAACCAGATTGAGATTCGTGAGCGTGAAGATAAAGAAGCCGCAGAACTTATTCAGCAAACTCAAGCAGCCCTTAAACGTGGTAATTTAACAAAGGAAGATGGGGCGGATAATGCGAGCGCACATCTGAATAAGTTAATGTTTATCTTGCCTAACCATCCAGAAGGGCGTGAACTCTTAAATGAATTGGTGCAATTACGCCAAGCACAAATTAAGCGTCATCTTGAACGTAATCGACTCACCCGAGCGGGTTCTGCACTTGAAGAAACGAGCCGTTTGATTCGCAAATACAATCTGACTCAGCAAACTAAAACCCAAGCCAGTTTAGAACAAGACTATCGTCAAGCTATCGAAAAACAACAGGCACAAGCTGCTGCTAATCAAACACCAGAGACTGAAACCGATTTAGTATTGACTGGACAAGAGGCCAATGAGCAGGCAACCACGGAGGCCTACCCTATAATAGTTCCGCCATCGGTTGAGGGTGAACGTTATGTGACCCCAAATGATGATTTAACAGTCTTAAACCAAACTCCACCAAGCGCTGAACCAGTGAGGGGGCAAGCAATCAGCACTGAAATGAGCATACAAAATCCTGAGCTTGTTGCGCCTATGCCCGCACCAATACAGACTCAAACCCGATCCATGCGCCCACGCTCTGCACCTACCCAACCAGATATTGAAGAAATTGAAGGGGGACCTGCTCAACTTGAACAACCTTTACCCACGAACCCACCAGCCGTCATACAACCGATAATGACTGAACCCACAGCACCAATCATTCCGCAAGCCGAAGAACTACCTGCAGAAGTGGTCTTGCCAGCCCCAGCCACTGCTCCCATTGATGCAGGCTTGATTAATAATCAAGGGGTTTTGAATGCACAGGATTTAGTCGCACCGACGGAAGAAGAAATCCCTGATAGTGAGCGCAAATAATTAGAAGCTCAAAAAGAAAAAAGGCTGTCCTTTTGAGACAGCCTTTTTCTTAATCAAGACTTTTCAGCCTTCCATTACATCATGCCGCCCATGCCGCCCATGTCTGGCATAGCAGGAGCTGCTTCTTTCTTTGGTAACTCAGCAACCATCGCTTCAGTCGTGATGATTAAGCCTGCTACCGAAGCTGCATTTTGCAAAGCGGTACGAGTGACTTTAGTTGGATCTAAGATACCCATTGCGATCATATCGCCATACTCAGAGGTACGTGCGTTATAACCTTGATTACCTTCGCTCGCTTTAACTGCATTCAGGATCACTGAAGGCTCGTCACCAGCGTTCGCACAGATTTGACGTAACGGCTCTTCCATTGCACGCATAGCAATTTGGATACCCACGTCTTGCTCGTGGTTGTCGCCTTTTAAGCTACCAATCGCTTGTAAAGCACGCACCAGCGCAACACCACCGCCCGGAACCACGCCTTCTTCAACCGCAGCACGAGTCGCATGTAAAGCATCTTCTACACGAGCTTTCTTCTCTTTCATTTCGACTTCAGTGGCAGCACCTACTTTAATTACCGCAACACCGCCCGCCAATTTAGCCATACGCTCTTGGAGTTTTTCACGGTCATAGTCAGAAGTGGTGACTTCCATTTGCGCACGAATTTGCTCAACGCGAGCTTTGATGTCATCAGCAGAACCAACGCCATCAATCACAGTGGTATCTTCTTTAGTGATGACAACGCGCTTCGCTTGACCTAAGTCTTCTAAAGTTACATTGTCTAAGCTCATGCCGACTTCTTCAGAAATCACTGTCGCACCCGTCAGAATCGCTAAGTCTTGTAACATCGCTTTACGACGATCACCAAAACCTGGAGCTTTGACCGCAGCTACTTTCACAATGCCACGCATATTGTTCACAACTAAAGTCGCTAAGGCTTCGCCTTCGATGTCTTCAGCAATAATCAATAAAGGCTTGCCAGATTTAGCAGCGCCTTCTAAAGCAGGTAATAATTCGCGGATATTAGAGATTTTTTTATCGTGCAACAGGATATAAGGGCTATCCAACTCAGCGGTCATGCTTTGTTGATTGTTCACGAAGTAAGGTGACAAATAGCCACGGTCGAATTGCATACCTTCAACAACGGCTAATTCGTTCTCTAAAGAATTACCTTCTTCAACGGTGATAACACCCTCTTTGCCTACTTTGTCCATCGCGTTCGCAATGATAGTACCGATAGACTCATCAGAGTTGGCAGAGATTGTACCGACTTGAGCGATAGCATTATTGTCTTCGCAAGGCTTAGACATAGCGTGTAATTTTTCAACGGCAGCAGTCACTGCTTTGTCGATACCACGTTTCAGATCCATTGGGTTCATACCCGCAGTCACTGATTTCATACCTTCACGCACGATAGCTTGGGCTAATACCGTTGCAGTGGTAGTACCATCACCGGCTGCGTCAGACGTTTTAGAAGCAACTTCTTTAACTAATTGCGCACCCATATTCTCGAATTTGTCTTCGAGTTCGATTTCTTTTGCAACCGATACACCGTCTTTAGTAACCGTTGGTGCACCGAAAGATTTTTCTAAAACAACATTACGGCCTTTAGGACCTAAAGTTACTTTAACTGCATTTGCTAATACATTAACGCCTTTCACCATCCGTGAACGCGCATCATCACCAAAACGTACGTCTTTAGCACTCATTCTTTAATCCTCTTTAAATCAGTTAGCGGGGTGAATTAAGCAATAACTGCCAAAATATCTTCTTCACGCATGATCAAGACTTCTTGACCATCGACTTTCACTGCAGTACCGGCATATTTGCCAAACAGCACTTTGTCACCGACTTTAACTTGTGGAGCAATACGCTCACCGTTATCACTGGCCTTACCTGGGCCTACCGCTAAAACTTCACCACGATCTGGTTTTTCAGTTGCATTATCAGGAATGATGATACCGCTTGCGGTTTTACGCTCTTCTTCCATGCGGCGCACAACAACGCGATCATGCAAAGGACGAATAGTCATGTGGATACTCCTCAGATTTTATTGAGTCAGGATTTACTTATCGCTATCAGGGCTTCAATACAACCTGTTAGCACTCAGTCTTAACGAGTGCTAATAATAAGGACGGCTTAAGCAAAGTCAAGGGTGAGAAAATGAAAAAATTTTAAGGTTCATCCTTACGAACGAACTCCCCCTCCAAAGCAGTCGGTGTAGAACGAGTGCTCTGAGGCTCATGAACACGGGTATTAGTTTGAATATAGACATCGTTATAAACCACCCCAGATTGCCTCTGCAAACGCTTAGTAAATAGCTTCATCAACAGCTTACGGGTCGGT